>NZ_JASKLY010000011.1:0-60165 GCF_030125545.1 Arthrobacter sp. zg-Y1219 | reverse complement strand
CCACGCTGTACCTGCACTGCCTGAATGTTTCCACCCCGGAGCACGCCGACAAGGTCCGCAAGGATGTCCGGGACACCGAATCGTGGCTGATCCACACCATCGGCACCCGCGAAGACCTTGAGGTCCTCAGGGCCGAGGAAGCGCAGGTCCGCCGGGAGGTCGCCCTCGAAACCGGAAACCCCGCCGCAACCGGCAAGGGAGCCGCATCATGATGAACGTCTTTGTGGTCCTGGTGGCCGTCATGCTCTCGGTCGCAGCGGCCGGAGCGATTTTCCGGATTGCCCGCGGGCCCTCGATTCTGGACCGGGTGCTGGCAGCCGACGTGCTGCTGACCATCGTCGGCGCGGCCCTGGCCACTGACATGATCGTGAACAAAAACCTCAACTATCTGGCGCTCCTGGTGTCCATCTCACTGATCGGCTTCATTGGCTCCGTGACCGTTGCCCGCTTCGTTACGGACAGGAGATAACCGGTGAGCCAGGAACTGAATGACCTGATTGTCGGAATCCTCATGCTGGGCGGGGCGCTGATGTCGCTGGCCGCGGCCATTGGCCTGACCCGGTTCCCCGACCTCATGAGCCGGATGCACGCAGCGTCCAAGCCGCAGGTGCTGGGACTGCTGCTGTTCCTGCTGGCCATGGCCGTGCAGTTTGAGAGCTGGGTGCTGCTGCCGATCCTTGGCGTCTGCTGGCTGTTCATGATCCTCACCGCGCCGGTGTCCGCCCACATGATCGGCCGCGCCGGTTACCGGACCAAGCACCTGCGCCCGGAGCTGCTCACCATCGACGAGCTGGACGACGTCGTCGGCCGTGCCCAGCAACTGCTGCTGCAGGCCAAGGCCGGCGCACCCGGAACCAACGACGGCGGACGCGCCGACCGGGTGGATGATGATCCGGGGGCGCCGCCGCCCGCGGGCTCCCTCGACGACGACGCGCTCCCCGCGACGCCCGCCGCGGCACCCGAAGCCCGCCCCGGCGTGGTGTCCGGTGCCGAAGCGGAAACAAGTCAGGGCGCCCGCCGCCCGGAACACCGTCCCGGGGGCTGAGCGCCCTGTGATGAAGCGGAGCTGCTAGACCACTTCAGGCGTCTTCTTGTAGCGCTGGATGGCCCGCTGGGTTCCGCGGGTGGTCAGCACCCGGATGCCCTGGCTGACCGCTCCGGAGACGACGGCGAAGATCACTGCGGTGCGGAGGCTGACGTCCAGGACGCCGTCGTTGTCCCGCGGCGGTTCGTTGCCCGTGATCCGCGTCCAGGCAAAATCGAGGATTTTCGCGGACAGCAGGCCGGCGCCGATGCTGGCACCGGTCGCGAGCAGTTTCAGGATCAGGTTCATGGGTGCTCCTAGGGTTGAAGGCCTTTTTCCTAACCCTACCCGCCGATCCGCCCCACCGGGGCAGTGGCGTGTGTAGAGTGGGAAACGCAAAAACACACGACAGGGGAGCGCCGCTTCCCGCCGGGCCCAAGGCCCGGCAGGCAGAACAAGGCGCTGAGAGTGCGGACATCCGCAGACCCTCGAACCTGATCCGGTTAGTACCGGCGCTAGGGAGTCGAGATCTCACGGGACATCATGGCAAACCGCCCTGAAGGGCCCCTCCCCTCCTGTACCTCAGGAGGTTATTTCATGCAGCAGAACAAATCCCACCCACAGTTTCAACGGCAGTTAAAATCCCTGCGCCGCCCGTGGCGGGTCGTCGACATTGTCGTCGCGTCAGTCCTGGCCGTGGCCGTAGGCGTGATTTTCTGGGCCTGGTCGCTGGGCTACGCCGGGGTGGAAGCCCTGATCCTGGCGTTTCCGCCGCTGGGCGGGCTGTACACCGGCGGATGGCTGATTGCCGGAGTGCTCGGCGCGCTGATCATCCGCAAACCCGGGGCAGCGATCTACTGCGAGGTCCTCGCCTCGGCCGTGTCCGGAGTGCTCGGCACGCAGTTCGGCCTGTCGGTGCTGCTCTCCGGATTCATCCAGGGCCTCGGCGCGGAACTGGTGTTCCTGGCCTTCCTCTACCTTCGGTACACGCTTCCGGTGGCCGTACTGGCGGGGCTGGTCTCGGGCGCCTTCCTGGGGGCCAGCGAAAGCATCCTGTACAAGCCGGAATGGGCGCTTCAATGGCAGGCGCTCTACACGCTGCTGGCCGCCGCTTCGGGCGCCGTCATTGCCGGTGCCGGATCCTGGCTGGCTGCCCGGGCCCTGGCCCGCACCGGTGTGCTGGCATCCTTCGCGTCGGGAAGGGCAGCGGACGGGCGCTCCCATGAGCGGGCCTAGCCCCGTTCCCGCCGGCGTCCCCGTGGCGGTCCGCGCCCGGGACTTCAGCTGGCGGCACGCCGGGCGCACCGCCCCGGCCCTTTCCTCCCTGTCACTGGATATCGACGCCGGGGAGAAGGTTCTGCTGCTGGGCGCTTCCGGTGCCGGCAAATCCACGCTGCTGCATGCCCTCGCGGGCGTCCTCGGCGAAGGCTCCGGCCCGGATGCCGCGGGGGAGCAGCAGGGCAGCCTGACCCTGGACGGTGTTCAGCCGCTGCAGGCCCGCGGCCGGGCGGGACTGGTGCTGCAGGACCCGGACTCCCAGCTGGTGCTGTCCCGGGTGGGTGACGAGGTGGCCTTTGGTCCTGAGAACCTTCGGGTTCCGCCGGAGGAAATCTGGGACCGGGTCCGCACCAGCCTGGACGACGTCGGCCTCCGGGTGCCGCTGCACCATTCCACTGCCGCCCTGTCGGGAGGCGAGAAGCAGCGCCTGGCGCTGGCTTCGGTGCTCGCGATGCGGCCGGGCCTGCTGCTGCTGGACGAACCCACCGCCAACCTGGACCCGGAGGGCGTGCTGGAAGTGCGCGCTGCCGTCGAACGCGTGCTGGAACGCACCGGTGCCACGCTGATCGTGGTGGAACACCGCGTCGCGGTCTGGGCGGACGTCGTCGACCGCGTGGTGGTCCTGGCGGCCGACGGCGGCATCCTCGCTGACGGACCGCCATCAAGGGTCCTCGCCGATCCGGCCAACCGCGCCCGGCTCGCCGCGGCCGGCGTCTGGCTGCCCGGAACCCGTCCCGCAGCCGGCGGGCCGGCGGCCGGGGCTCCGGGCGCCTCCCTGCTCGAAGCCCGCGGTCTGGGCGTCGGACGGTCCAAGCGGGGCCCGGCGGCCGTGAGCGGAGTGGACCTGACGCTGCGGGCCGGCACGGCGCTCGGGATCACCGGGCCCAACGGCGCCGGAAAATCGACGCTGGCGCTGACCCTGGGCGGACTGCTGAAGCCAGTGGCCGGAACCCTGCGCGCTGCTCCCGCGCTGGCCGGAACTGCTGGCCCCGACCCCCGGCGCTGGAAATCCACGGACCTGGTGACCCGGATCGGCACTGTCTTCCAGGAACCCGAGCATCAGTTCCTGGCCGCGACGGTGCGCGAGGAACTGGCGTTCGGGCCGCGGCGCACCCGCCGGCGCTCAGAGGCCGAGGTCTCGGCGCTGGTGCAGGCACTGGCGGAGCGGCTGCGGCTCACGGCACTGCTGGACGCCAATCCGTTCACGCTCTCCGGCGGGGAGAAGCGCCGCCTGTCGGTCGCCACGATGATCGCCACCGAACCGGACGTCCTGCTCCTGGACGAACCCACGTTCGGGCAGGATGCCAACACCTGGGCGGAACTCGTGGAGCTGCTCCGCACACTGACAGCTGACGGCACCGCGGTGGTCGCGGTGACGCATGACGCCGAGTTCCTGGCGGCCCTGGGCGGGAACCGCCTGCACGTGGAGCACGGCACCGCCCGGACCGGAGCGCTGTTGTGAGCCGGCCCGGGGAACCGGCGACGGCGCCCGAACGGACCGGGCGCACCGATCTGCGCAACCCCTCCCGGCGTCCGGCCGGAACGTTGCTGGAGCGGGCCAACCCGCTGTCCAAGCTCGCCGCCGCCCTGGCGCTCACGCTGGCCGTGCTGGTGAGCGTTGACTGGATCAGCTCCGGGATTGTCCTGGCCGGCGAGCTGATCCTGCTGCCGCTGCTGCGGATCCCGCCGCTCACCCTGCTCAAACGCATCTGGCCGCTGGTCCTGGCCGCCTTGCTCGGTGCCTACGGAACCGCCCTGCTGGCCGAGAAGACCGGTGCCGTGCTGCTGGACGCCGGACCGCTGCTGTTCACCTCCGATTCAGTGGCCGCCGGCATTGCCATCGGGCTTCGGGGACTGGCCATCGCCCTGCCCGGGATCTATCTGCTGGTGTCGACGGATCCCACGGACCTGGCGGACGCCCTGGCCCAGAAACTGCGGCTGCCGCACCGGTTCGTGCTCGGCGCGCTGGCCGCGATGCGCCTGGTCGGGCTGCTGGTTACCGAATGGCAGAGCCTGGGCATGGCCCGGCACGCCCGCGGCGTCGGTTCGGATTCCGGGGCGCTGGCCCGGGCCCGGTCCTTCGGCGGCCAGTCGGTGGCGCTGCTGGTCCAGGCGGTGCGCCGCGCCACCCGCCTCGCCGCGGCCATGGAGGCGCGCGGTTTCGGCAGCGGGAACAGGACCTGGGCGCGGACCTCGGCGTTCACCGGGATCGACGTGTGGGTGACCCTGTACGGCGTGCTGCTGGCCAGCGCCGCCCTGGCCGCCGCGGCGCTGGCCGGGACGTTCAATTTCATCCTGACCTAGGCCCGGTCGGCGGGTCAGGCCTCCGACAGGGCCTCGCGCAGCAGGCTGGTCAGCTCCTCGGTCAGGGCAGGCGATGAGCTGATCGGTGTTCCGTCGATGGAGGTCACCGGGGCCAGCAGTCGAATGCTGGACACCAGCCACACGGCGTCGGCCTCCATCAGGTGCACCGGTTCCAGCGGGCCGTACCCGCGGGCCCAGCCTGCCGCTTCGGCGGCGTCGAACAGGGCGCGCTGGGTGGTGCCGGGCAGGATGCCGCTCTCCAGCTCGGGGGTCAGCAGCGTTTTCACCCCGTCTTCCTCCACCGCCAGGATGACGCTCGACGTCGGCCCCTCCAGCACCTTGCCGTCCGAGGACGTGAAAATGACGTCATCGGCGCCGTTGGCCTTGGCGTAGCGCAGCGCCGCCATATTCACCGCGTAGGAGAGCGTCTTGGCGCCGAGCAGCAGCCACGGCGCCCGTTCGGCGAGGGTGCTGTCGTAGCCGCGGTCCAGCAGCAGGACGGCGAGCCCGTCGGCAGTGCGTTCCCGGGAGCCGGCCGGAAGAGGGGAGGCAGCCACCCAGGCCGTGGGGGAAGCAGCCCCTTCGGCGCCGCGGGTCAGCAGCAGCTTCACCACTGCCTCGCCCGGCCCCGCCTGCAGCATCAGCTGGGCGAGCGCGGTGGCAACAGCACGTTCCCACGCGTCCCGGGCCGGCGGCACAAGGTCCAGGGCCTGCGCCGACGAGCCCAGTCGGTCCAGGTGCGCGGCCATTTTGCGGGGCTTGCCGTCGACGGCAAGCATCGATTCAAAGATGCCGTCGCCGCGGGTGGCGCCGAGGTCAGTGGCCATCAGCTGCGGTTCGGAACCGTCAGCAAGGCGGCCTTCGGGGAATCCAGGGTCCAGAAATACCAGAACAGTCATGAACCCAGCCTAGTTTGCCTGTGCGGCAGACTAGGGTGGAGGTTTGGATCTGCTGATGGGAGCGTCGTGTGTGGGTGGCATTAACCGGGACAACGCTTCCCGTCTGGATTGTCACCGCACTGACCGTCCTCGACTACGCAATCCGGATTGTTGCGCTGGGCGTGGTCCCCGGCAACCGGCGGCCCACCACGGCCATGGCTTGGCTGCTGTGCATTTTCTTCCTTCCGGTACCCGGAATCATCCTGTTCCTGCTGTTCGGCAATTTCCGGCTCTCCGAACACCGGGTCAAGCGCCAGGCTGAAATCAACCGGGCCGTGCGTGAGAACACCCGCGAGCTCGAGGCCGAAGGCAGCCGGTATTCCGGTCCGGAATGGGTAGTCTCCGCGACCGAGCTGAACCGCAGGCTCGGATCGTTTCCGAGCCTGGACGGCAACAAAGTGGATCTGCAGCGGGACTACAACGAGTCAATCCGGGAGATGACCGATCTGGTCCGCACCGCGCGGGATTACGTGCACGTCGAGTTTTACATCATGAGCTACGACGACGTCACCCGGGACTTCTTTGCCGCGCTGAAGGAAGCGGCGGCCCGCGGCGTGCGGGTGCGCCTGCTGTTCGACCACATCGGCACGCTGCGGGTGAAGGGCTACCGGACGCTGCTGCGGGAACTGCGCAGCAGCGAGATCCAGTGGAAGCGGATGCTGCCCATCCTGCCGGCCCGCGGCCAGTGGCGCCGCCCGGACCTGCGCAACCACCGGAAAATCCTGGTGGTGGACGGGCTGGTGGCCTACACCGGATCGCAGAACATGGTGGAGGCGTCCTACCGCAAGCGCCGCAACCATAAATCGGGCCGCAGATGGGTGGAGCTGATGGCGCGCGTGGAGGGGCCGGTCATCGATGAGATCAACGTGGTGTTTGCCACGGACTGGAACGCGGAAACCGATGAGAACCTGGAGCGCGAACTAAGCCTCTACGAGTGGACCACGCATCCCGGCGATGTCACCTGCCAGGTGGTGCCCAGCGGGCCCGGCTTCACGACGGAAAACAACCTTCGCCTCTTCACCTCCCTGATGTATTCGGCGTCGGACCGCATTTCCATCACCAGCCCCTACTTCGTCCCGGACGATTCGCTGCTGTACGCGATTACGACGGCGGCCCAGCGCGGCGTGCAGGTGGAGCTGTTCGTCTCCGAGAAGGGAGACCAGTTCCTGGTGGACCATGCCCAGCGGTCCTACTACGAGGCGCTGCTGCGCGCCGGCATCCGGATCTACCTTTACCCGAAGCCGCTGGTTCTCCACGCCAAGCATTTCACCATCGACAACGAGGTGACGGTGCTCGGCTCCTCGAACATGGACATGCGGTCCTTCTCCCTGAACCTGGAAGTGTCGATCATGATGTTCGACGGCGACATCGTGGCCAAGACACGACGGATCGAGGACACCTACCGTTCCATGTCCCGGGAACTGCTGCTCTCGGACTGGGTGGGCCGGCCCGTCTGGCAGCGCTACGTGGACAACGTCTGCCGGCTCACCGCCACGCTGCAGTAGCTAGTCCGGGAACCGGGATCCCAAGGCGCTGAGGACACCGAACGCCTTGGCCCGGATTTCCTCCCACTCGGCCGCGGGATCCGAATCCGCAGTGACGGCGCCGCCCACCCCGAGGGTCAGGGCCGTGCCCTGGATTTCCAGCGTGCGGATCACCACTGACAGATCCGCGGCCCCGGTCAGGGAGAACCAGCCGACAACGCCGGAATAGGCACCGCGCGGGGCGCCCTCCAGCCGGTCCAGGATGGCCATAGTGCTGATCTTCGGGGCGCCGGTCATCGATCCCGGCGGGAACGCGGCGGCAACGGCTTCGGCCCGGGACGCGCCGGGGCGCAGCCGGGCGTCCACGGTGCTGACCAGCTGATGGACGGTGGCGTAGCTTTCCACGGCGCACAGCCGGGGAACGGTGACGGACCCCGGAACGGCGTAATGGGACAGGTCGTTGCGCAGCAGGTCAACGATCATGACGTTCTCCGCCCGGTCCTTCAGCGAGGACACCAAATCCGCCTCCAGCCTCCGGTCTTCCGCCGCGGTGGCTCCGCGCGGTCGGGTGCCCTTGATGGGTTCAGCGCGGATCCGTCCCGGCACGTCCAGGGCGAGGAACCGCTCCGGTGACGTTCCGGCCAGGCAGAAGCTGCCGAACCGCAGCAGGGAAGCGAACGGAGCGGGGCTGCGCCGCCGCAGCGCCCGATACAGGGCCAGCACCTCCCCGCCGGCCGGCGGGGCGGGCAGCTGCGCGGTCAGCGAGGTGGTCAGGCAGACCTCATAGGAGTTTCCGTTGCCGATCTCCTGCTGCGCGGCGCGGACCTTGGCCAGATACGCGTCCCGGCTGTCGCGCACGGCAAACCGCGCCGGAGCGGGCAGGTCCGGAGCGGGCGGTTTCTGGGCGGCGGTTTCCACGGCGCTTTTCACCTGAGCCGTCCACCCGCCGCCGCCGTCGTCGCTGTCACCGCCGTTCCCCGGATCCGAGGGGACCGGGGCCAGCGGATCCGCCAGGGTCAGGACATAGAGGCACTCCTGCTCGTGGTCCAGAACCACCGCACGGCCGGCGAAGATTAGGGCGGCGTCCGGTGCTGCCCCGGGCGGCAGGGGGATGTCGGTGCCGCCGGTTTCCCGCTTGAGCTCATACCCCAGGAAACCCAGCCAGCCCAGCGCAAATCCGCACGGATAATCGGCGCTGACCGTGGCGCGCGGCCGGCCCCAGACCGAATCCAGCCAGGGGAAAAACGGACCGCGGTGCAAGGCCGTCACGGGTCCCGACACGACGGTGGTGATGCCGCTCCGGTGCTCCGCGTAGCGGCCGAGCGGACCGCCGTCGTCGGCCATGATGCTGTACCGGCTGCGGGCCGCGACCTGTGCGGCTCCGGACACTGCGCCGGACACTTCGGTGGTCCCCGACGGCGCTGCCGCACTGGAGCTGTCCAGCCAGACCGCTCGCGGTGCGTCGGCATAAAGGCTGGCGAAGAGCCGCTCGGGCGCGATCCAGGTGTCCAGCCGGTCCACCCGCACGGTGCAGGCCGCAGCGTTGGCACCCGGCCAGCCGGATTGGAGCCGGGGCACCTGCAGTTCGCCGAGCGCGCGCAGGACAAAGGCTGCGGCGGCAACCGGCTCCCCGTGAAGGTGCTGCCGGTCCACTCGGATGTCGGCGGCGGCAGCGGCCGGATCACCGGCCGTCCAGGCGCGTTCCTGCGCGGCCCACCGCTCCCAGTGCGGGGCGTAGGTGTCGCCGTCGCGGGCCAGCGCACGCTCCCGGCGCAGATGGGTCGGCGCGGAGACCCAGACGGCGGCGTCGAGCAGGTCCCGCACGCCGGCGCTGGAGGCGCCGACTCCTTCAAAGATGACGATGTCGGCCGGTGCCGTGCTGCGGATCTCGCCGTACTCGCCGGCTGCCCAGTCCCAGGCCCGCCACCGGGCGGTACGGCCGGCGGCCAGCGGCACGGCAACGTGCTCGCGGAAGGCGGCGATCCCGGCTGCCAGCCCGTCCCATCCGGGGTACAGATCCTCCAGATGGAACAGAGAGACCGAGTGGTGGGCGCGCAGTGCTGCCGCAAGTTCGACGGCGAGGGTGGTCTTGCCGGCGCCGGACAAGCCATCGACCGCGATGAGGACGGGCAGGGCGGCGGCGCCGGCCGTGGTGCCGGCCGCGGCGGGACCCGTCACTGGTCGGCGGGCCCGGCGGCGTCCAGGGCGGCGCGGACGTATTCCACCACGCCCGGCACCGACGCCTGGATCAGGGCATAAGAGGAATCGAAGTCGCTCATGTCGCCGTACCAGGGGTCGTCGATGCCCTGTTTATCCGGCGGCAGGCCGGCCGAGGCGGGATCGAAGCTGCGGATCATCCGCACTTTTCCGCGGTCCCGGGCGCTGCCCGCCCAGTCCTGCAGCTCCAGCAGGTGTCCGTAATCCATCGCCAGGATCAGGTCCCGGTCCGCAAAGTCGTCAGCGGTGAAGGCACGCGCCCGGAAGGGAGCGAGTTCCTGCGGCGCAAATCCGTGGCCGGCCAGCTCCGCGAAGGTGCGGTCATCCATCGGGCGCCCGGCCTCCCATCCGGTGACGCCGGTGGAATCGACGGTGACCTCCGACCCCAGCCCGGCGTCGTCGAAAGCGCGGGCGAGGCAGAACTGGGCCATCGGTGAGCGGCAGATGTTGCCGGTGCAGACCGTCATGATTCGGTACATGCTTTCAGCCTACCGAGGGTTGCTCCGTCAGGCCCACGCGATGATCTCGCCGGAGGGGAGCAGGAACCAGCCGTCCGGAGCCTGCGTCCAGCGCCGCCAGCCGGCGGCCATCCGGGCGAGGCCGGCCGGGTCGGTCAGCTCCCGTTCCAGCGCCTGGTCCGCGAAGGCCGAGTGCAGCACCCGGTCCGCCCAGCCGTCTCCGAACCAGGCACGCCGCTCCGGGGTGGCGTAGAGCCAGTTGGACGCCGACGGTTCAAACTCGGTGAAACCGGCTTCCAGGGTCCACGCGACGAGCCGCCGGCCGGCGTCGGGCTCGGCGGCGTTGCCGCGGGCGATCTGCTGGTAGGTCTCCATCCACTCCGTGAGTTCGGGCAGTTCCGGATACCAGCTCATGCCGTGGAAGTCGGCGTCGCGCACCGCCACCAGGCCGCCGGGCCGGGTCACACGCCGCATCTCGCGCAGGGCAGCCACCGGATCGGTCAGGTGCTGGAGCACCTGGTGGGCGTGGACGACGTCGAACGTTCCGTCCGGATAATCCAGGTCATACACGTTGCCGGCCGTGAACTCGACGTTCGCCAGCCCCCGCGCCGCGGCCAGGGCCCGGGCCTGGGCGACGACGTCCTCCGAGGGGTCCAGCCCGATGACGGGCCCGGGATCCACAAGGTTGGCGAGATCGGCAGTAATGCTCCCCGGCCCGCAGCCCACATCCAGCAGCGCCATGCCGGACTCCAGATAGGGGAGCAGGTAAGCAGCGGAATCGGCGGCAGTTCGGGTGGCATGGGCGCCGACCACGCTGTGGTGATGGCCGTGCGAATACTGTTCAGGACGCATAGGCCGAGGATACGCGGGCGCAGGGGCTGTGCGCCCGAAGTTGCGGCGTGTGTCGGCCGTGCTCAGGAGGGGGAGGCTTTGTGCCGGCGCCGCTTGCAAACGGCAAGGTTGAGTCCGACCCGCTCAACTTTGTTGACAAACAATCCGCCCTGAGTAAAGTTGAGTGCAGAAGGCTCAAGACGCGCTGCGGGATTGATGATCCCTTCCAACGGCGCCGTTTTCCACGGAAAGAGGAAGCAAACATGTCACGTGCAGTAGGTATTGACCTTGGAACCACCAACTCGGTTGTCTCCGTCCTTGAAGGCGGCGAGCCGACCGTTATTGCCAACGCTGAAGGCGGCCGCACCACGCCGTCGGTTGTTGCTTTCGCCAAGTCCGGTGAGGTTCTCGTTGGCGAAATCGCCAAGCGCCAGGCCGTCAACAACATTGACCGCACCATCTCCTCGGTCAAGCGCCACATGGGCACCGACTGGAAGGTGGACATTGACGGCAAGAATTACACCGCCCAGGAAATCTCCGCCCGCATCCTGCAGAAGCTGAAGTCCGACGCCGAATCGTACCTGGGTGAAAAGGTCACGGACGCCGTGATCACCGTTCCCGCGTACTTCAACGACGCCGAGCGCCAGGCCACCAAGGAAGCCGGGGAAATTGCCGGCCTGAACGTGCTGCGCATTGTCAACGAGCCCACCGCGGCTGCTCTGGCCTACGGCCTGGACAAGGGCAAGGAAGACGAGCTCATCCTGGTCTTCGACCTCGGCGGCGGAACGTTCGACGTTTCCCTGCTCGAAGTCGGCAAGGACGAAGACGACTTCTCCACCATCCAGGTGCGCTCCACCGCCGGTGACAACCGGCTCGGCGGCGACGACTGGGACCAGCGCGTCGTCGATTACCTGCTGCAGCAGGCCAAGGCCAAGGGCGCCGACCTGTCCAAGGACAAGATTGCCCTGCAGCGCCTGAAGGAAGCGGCCGAGCAGGCCAAGAAGGAACTCTCCTCCGCGACCTCCACCAACATCTCCCTCCAGTACCTCTCGGTTACCGCCGACGGTCCGGTGCACCTGGACGAGCACCTGTCCCGTGCCAAGTTCCAGGACCTGACCAAGGACCTGCTGGACCGCACCAAGAAGCCGTTCAAGGACGTCATCGCCGAGGCCGGCATCAAGGTCTCCGACATTGACCACATCATCCTCGTCGGCGGTTCCACCCGCATGCCGGCCGTCACCGAACTGGTGAAGGAACTGGCCGGCGGCCAGGAGCCGAACAAGGGCGTGAACCCGGATGAGGTTGTCGCCGTCGGCGCCGCACTGCAGGCCGGTGTCCTGAAGGGCGAGCGCAAGGACGTCCTGCTGATCGACGTCACCCCGCTGTCCCTGGGCATTGAGACCAAGGGCGGTGTGATGACCAAGCTGATCGAGCGCAACACGGCCATCCCGACCAAGCGCAGCGAAACCTTCACCACTGCTGACGACAACCAGCCGTCCGTGGCGATCCAGGTCTTCCAGGGCGAGCGCGAGTTCACCCGCGACAACAAGCCGCTGGGCACGTTCGAGCTGACCGGCATCGCGCCGGCTCCCCGCGGCGTCCCGCAGGTTGAGGTCACCTTCGACATCGATGCCAACGGCATTGTGCACGTGTCCGCCAAGGACAAGGGCACCGGTGCCGAGCAGTCCATGACGATCACCGGCGGTTCCTCCCTCTCCAAGGAAGACATCGACCGCATGGTCCGCGAAGCCGAAGAGCACGCAGCGGAGGACAAGAAGCGCCGCGAGGCTGCCGACGTCCGCAACTCCGCCGAGCAGCTGGCCTACTCCGTGGACAAGCTCCTCACGGACAACGACGACAAGCTGCCCGAGGACGTCAAGACCGAGGTCAAGGGCGATGTTGATGCCCTGAAGAAGGCCCTCGAGGGCACCGAAAACGACGACGAGGTGAAGTCGGCGTTCGAGAAGCTGCAGACCTCGCAGACCAAGCTGGGCGAAGCCATCTACGCCCAGGCCCAGTCTGAAGGCGCAGCAGGTGCCGGTGCTCCCGGTGCTGCCGGCGACGCCGGAGCTTCCGACACTTCCTCCGCCGCCGACGAAGACATCGTTGACGCCGAGGTTGTTGACGACGAAGACAAGAAGTAATCATGACGGCAGGGAACGAAAACCCCAACGAAAAGTCCAACCCTGAGGATTCCGACCCGGCCGGCCAGCAGCCGGCCGAGTCCGGGGACTCATCGGCAGCCGAGCCGGACGCCTCCCCGGAGGCCCAGGCTTCCGAGGAAAACTCCGGTGCTGAGGGAGATGCCCTGGCCCAGGCCGAGCAGATCCTGAACAGCGCGGGTGTGCCCCCGCAGCAGCAGGAAGCAGGATCTCCGGAGGCTGCGGAGCTGCGCAATGACCTGCTGCGGCTGCAGGCGGAATACGTCAACTACCGCAGGCGGGTGGAGCGTGACCGCGACGTTGCCCGGGAAATGGCTGTCATCGGAGTCCTGAACTCCGTGATGCCGGTCCTGGATGACATCGACGCAGCGCGTCAGCACGGCGACTTGGCGGAGGGACCCTTTGCGTCCATCGCCACCAAGCTGGAAAACACGCTGAAGACCTACGGGCTGACCCGGATTGACGAGGTGGGGGTCGAATTCGATCCCAACATCCACGAAGCGTTGATCCAGCAGCAGAGCCCGGACGTCCAGTTCGACGCAGTGACGCAGATCCTGCGGGCCGGATACAAGGCGAACGACAGGGTGCTGCGCGCGGCCCAGGTCATCGTCTCCGTTCCGGAGCAGTAAGGCGCGGGTGTCCGGGGCCGTTCACGGCGGCCCCGGGCACCTTTTTTCAGCAGTGCACGTCCGGTCCGTAATCCGCGGGTTGCGGGCAGGAGCAGTAACTTAAGGAAGGGGACGCCAATTGGCTAGTCAGGATTGGGTCGATAAGGATTTTTACAAGATTCTGGGTGTCCCCAAGGACGCGTCGGAAGCCGATATCAAGAAGGCGTATCGGAAGCTGGCACGCAAGTACCATCCGGACCAGAACCAGAGCGATCCCTCTGCTGAGCGGATGTTCAAGGATCTGTCGGAGGCCTACTCGGTGCTTTCCGACGCCGAAGAGCGCCAGCAGTACGACGCAATCCGCGCCATGGGCGGCGGTGCGCGCTTCTCGGCCGGCGGTCCCGGCGGTGCCGGTGCCGGCGGCGGTGCCGGGTTTGAGGACCTCTTTGGCGGGCTGTTCGGCGAGGGCGCCCGGCCGGGCGGCCGCCGCACCACGTACAGCACCGGCGGCGGCAGCAACATTCCGCCGGAATTCGCTGACCTGTTCGGCGGCGGCGGCTTCGGCGGGGGCTTCGGCTCCGCTCCGCCGCAGAAGGGTGCCGACCGGACGGCCACCACCACCATTTCCTTCGCCGGTTCCATCAACGGAACCGTCATCGGGTTGCGCGAGCCCAGCGGCGAGGTCGTTGAAGTCCGCGTTCCGGCCGGCGTCAAGGACGGGCAGAAGATCCGGGTCCGCGGCAAGGGCCAGCCCGGGGCGGCCGGCAACGGAGACCTGATGGTCACCGTCCGGGTGACGCCGCACGATTTCTTTGTCCGGGACGGAAACAACATCCGCATCCACGTGCCGGTGAGCTTCCCCGAGGCGGCGCTGGGCGCCACGATCGAGGTTCCCACGCTGACCGCCGACAAGGTCAAGCTCAAGGTGCCCGCGGGAACCCCGTCCGGGCGCACCCTGCGGGTCAAGGGCCGGGGCGTGCACACCTCCAAGGGCGACGGCGACCTGCTGGTCACCATCGACGTCGCCGTTCCCTCTCATCTGAACAAGGAAGCCAAGGCGGCGGTCGAGGCGTTCGCCGACGCCACGAAGGGTGAGGATCCCCGAGCGGGCCTGGCGTCCAAGGCACGTCTCTAGCAGCGCAAACACGGTTCGGTTTCCCGTGCCCCGGGAGCCGAACCGGGTTATCGTTACTAAACGTCAACAGCTGTCAAGGAGGAAACGATGGGCATAGATGTTAATGCGCCTATTTTTGTGATCTCCGTAGCCGCGGAGTTGGCGGACATGCATCCGCAGACCCTGCGGCAGTACGACCGGCTGGGAATCGTCTGCCCCAGCCGGGCGCCGGGCAGGTCCCGGCGCTACTCGCAGCATGACATCGACATGCTCCGCGAGGTCCAGCGGCTCTCCCAGGAGGGCGTCTCGCTGGAAGGCATCAAACGCATCATGCAGCTGGAGAACCAGGTTTCCAGCCTGCGGTCCCGGATCTCGGAACTCTCCGCGGAACTGGACTCGATCCAGCAGCGCACGCCGGAGCGGAGCCGGGTCTTCGCCGCAGGCCTGGCCGGCGACGTCGTCACCCTCACCCGGGGCCAGCGGCCGCCCGCCTCGCGTCCCTTCGCGAACCAGCTCAGCCTGGCTTCGCTGGTCCAGCGGCGAAGCCAGCTGCGCGCCTTGCCGGCCGGGAAGCAGGAACCCGTGAACTACGCCGACGGCGGCTACGTCCCGTCCCTGTGAGGACGGCCGGGCCGGCTCCGACTGCCTGACCGGCTCCGATTACCTGAACCGGCGGCCCTGGTCGCGGCGGTTCGCCCAGATTGCCAGGGCGCCGAGGAGCAGGGTCCATGCCAGCAGGCAGGGCAGCGCGGCCGGACCGAGCGGCTCGCCGGAAAACACCGCCACCGAGACGTCGCGGGCCGCCCGGGTGGGCAGGAACAGCGAGAACGTGTTCAGTCCGGGGCTGAACAGTTCCGGCGGCAGCATCAGCCCGCCTGCGAAGGCCAGCGGAAAGAACACCACCTGCGTGACGGCAATCGCCACCTTTGGGGTGCACAGATACCCGATGAGCAGGCCCAGGAACAGGAACGGCAGCCCGCACACCAGCCACACCAGCACCGAGGCCGGCACCCGCCACCAGGCCAGCGTGCCGGTGGTGAAGGCGTCCAGCGCCGCCGTGGTGAACACACCCACCAGCATCACCGGGATCAGTGCGAAAAAGGCAAACATCATCGCGGTCAGTGCCCGGGCCACGGTGGGCGGCAGGGCACCGGCCGGCAGCGTCCGCACGTAGCTGCTCCACGGATTGGCGCGGTCCTCAGCGACACCGATCCCGTAGTTGAACAGGAACGAGCTCATCACGCCGAAGAGTGCGAGCTGGGCCACCGCTATCAGCGACGCAATGGGGTTGGAGATCACCGCCTGCTGCGGCAGCACGAAAAACACCAGGGCCAGCGTGGGGAACACGGTTGAGGAAATCACCGAAATCGGAATGCGCAGCTGCTCCAGCACCTGCGCCTTGGTGTGGGCGCGGACCAGGGATGTCATGGCTGCTCCTCTCCGGCGGAGGCCGAAACGGTGTCGGGATGGTGCGTCAGGGCCAGGAAGGCCTCTTCGAGGCTGGCCGCGTGGACCTCCAGCCGGGAAAAGGGCACGTTGTCGCGAACCAGCCGGCGCACCGTTTCATCGGCGTCGCGGCTCAGCACGGTCACTGTGTTGTTCGGCCCGGCAGTGGCACCTGCGCTCTCAGGCAGGGATGCAAACGACGACGGCGGCAGCCCGGTGCGGAAGGACACCTTGCTGACCGACACATGGCCGCGGATTTCATCCACCGTCCCGTCGGCAACGATGGCACCGGAGTTCAGGACGACGACCCGGCCCGACAGTGCCTGGATTTCCTCCAGATAGTGGCTGGTGACCAGGAGGCTGCCGCCCGCCCTGCGGTACTCGCCGAGCCGCTCCCAGAGGTTTTCGCGTGCCTCCACGTCCAGGCCGGTGGTGGGCTCGTCCAGGATCACCAGCCGCGGCCGTCCGACCAGGGCCAGCGCCACCATGAGCCGGCGCTGCTGTCCGCCCGAGAGCCCGCCGCACTGTTTGGCCGCGATCTCCGCCAGCCCGAAATCCGTCAGCAGCTCGGCCGTGGGCACCGGATCGGCGTAGTGGGCGGCCACGAAGTCGACAGTCTCGCGGACCCGCAGCGTGGGCGGAAGCGAGGTTGCCTGCGGCGTCGTGCCCAGCTCCCGCCGGGCCAGCGGATCCCGCGGACTCCGGCCAAAGAGTTCCACGCTTCCGGCATCTGCCGTGCGGAGCCCGCAGAGCAGGCTCAGCAGAGTGGATTTGCCGGCGCCGTTCGGGCCGAGCAGGCCGAGGGCTTCACCGGCCCGGATCTCCAGGCTCACCCCGCTAAGCGCCGGTTTGCCGGCATAGCGCTTGGTGACCGAGCGGGCTGCCGCCAGGACCGGTGCCGGTCCGTCGTCGGCGTTGGCCCGCTGCGGTGTAAGACCGGGGTGGAAACTCATGGTGCCTCCAGTGGTAAGGATCTGCCGTCTTGGGTAAGGCCCGCGAGGAGGTCCCGGAGCGCCTTGCGGTACTGCAGGTAAGCGAGCCTGCCTTCGGCGCTGATGCCCACATAGGTGACGGGGGTGCGCCCTTCGATGGTCTTGGTGATCTCGACGTAGCCGGCGTCTTCGAGCTTGCGCAGGTGCGTGGAGAGGTTGCCGGCGGTCATGTCCAGCATGCCGCGCAATTTGGTGAAGGCGATGCGGTTGAGCTCGCCCACCTCGTTGAGCGTGGTGAGGGCCCGGAGCCGGGATTCGGCGTGGATGACCGGATCCAGTTCAGGCATGGGACACCGCCGTTTTCCGCTTCCGGGTGCCGAGGTATTCGGCCAGGGACCCTGCCAGCAGCCCGCCGGATCCCAGATAAAGGAACACGGTCAGGAAATACGCCGGGCCGGACAGGAGAGCGGCGATGGTGACCACCAGCAGCCACACTCCGAGGAAAGACTGGCGGCGGTCGTTGAAGGTGGTGCCGCCGGTGATGTAGAGCAGGCCGGCGATCAGCACGGCGATGGAGTTGATCAGCATGCCGCGCATCCAGAAATCCTCCACCGTGCGCCCGATGATGCCGCTGAGGATCCCCATGATCAGGAATCCCAGGGCCCAGGAGGCGCCGTACATGCCGCCCTGGAAGGCGGTGTGGCCGCGGAGGCCCCGGGTGCCGCGGATGGTCATGGCCACCGTGGAAACCGTGGCGGCAGCCAGGGCCACGCCGAGCACCACGAGGGCGGCGCCCGGTTCGAGGGGAAGCCATCCGCGCCTGCTGCCTTCCAGTGCCCCGTACCCCACAACCCAGGTCAATCCCCACAGCAGGTAGACCAGGGCGGCATTGCCGCTCAGCTGCCGGTGGACGGAGCGTTCGGCATCCTCAACGATTTGCAGCGCCGCGCGCAGGTCCAGCGGTTCATCGGGAAGCGCGGCATCCTGCGGGTGTCTTCCCCCGGAATAGCCGTCGCTGTGGAGATCAGTGTGGTTCCGGATCATCGTGTGCCCCTGGGTTGGTCATCCGGCGTTCGGCCGGCTGCAAACCAGTTTGCGGCAAGGGTCACAGTAAGGATTGTAAAAGGCTGATCCGCGAGATGGCAGAAAGTGCTCTTCCCAGGCCCGGGAACAGCCGTTTCTGCCATCTCGCGGCCCGGGTAGTCACGCCTGCCGTGGCGGGGGGATGTGGGAGCGGGGGAAGGTGGAAGGGGGAAGGGGAGGGGCGGAACCCGGCAGGCGCAGTCAGCGCAGGCGCCGCGCCCGCAGGACGACGTCCTCGGTGTGGTGGGCGCCGGCTCCGGCGGCGACGTGCCGGGGCCGGACCTCGTTGACTTCGATCCGCCAGTTTCCGTCGAGGAGCGCGCGGATATCCGCCAGGCCCACATATTCGTCCAGATCAATGCCGCGGGCGCTGGCCTGCGCAGCGGTCGGCAACGGGTGATGTACGGCCAGGAGCACGCCGCCGGGTGCCACGGCATTCAGCAGTGCCCGTTCGGCGGCGTTGTCGCCGGTGCGCAGCAGTGCCGGGTACTGCGCCGACACCACGTCAAAGGATGCGGCGGGCAGTGCGGCCTCGACGAGGCCGGAGTGCAGCCAGGTCACCGTCACTCCTCGCCGTTCGGCCTGCCGGGCAGCCCGGTCCAGTGCCACCCGTGACACGTCAAGGGCCGTGACATCCCAGCCCTGTTCGGCCAGCCACAGGGCGTCGGCGCCCTCGCCGCAGCCGACGTCCAGGATGCGTCCGGGCACCAGCCCGCGGACCTCGTGAACCAGTGCCGCATTGGGCTGCCCGCTCCACAGTTCATCCGAGGCGGCGTAGCGCTGATCCCAGAAGTCTTGGATCGCATCCCGGCGGAGGGGAGCGGAGGGGGCGCGGCCGGGGGAGCCGGCGGAGTCGGAGTTTGTCTGTTCCATACCAAAAGCATGCAGGCACGGAGCTCCGCCGGCAAAGATCCGTTGCTGAAACGGCAAGTGCTGAAACGGCCAACAGGCGGGAGTCCTTCTGCCGGCTCGGCTCCGCACTCAGCGCGGGGTGTCCGCCTCCGGGCGAAGACGGATGAGGCGCTGCGGGCCGTCCTCCTCCAGCTCCACCAGGTCGCCGTGCGAGGCGAGGAAATCGGTGAAGGACCGGAAGCCGAGCGGCTTCTCATTAAAGGAGGGGTCCATCCGCCGCATCTGGTTCTTGATCGTGCCCGTGTTGAGCCACTCGTCGGCGTCGCCCTTGGCATGGCCGATCTGCAGGGCGCGCACGAGGAGCTCCGTCGCCAGTGTCTGCGGATCGATGTCCTCGGCCGGCTCCGGCTCGTCGAACTGCGGAAACCCGGTGTGCGAGAACATGGGGATCGTTGTGAGGTTGCGGGCCTTGAGGGGTGCCGGATCAGGCTCCGCCGCCTCCACCGGATCCGGTGACTTCTTCCCCGGCGCCGGCCGTTCCGCCGCGGCTGCGGCTGCGGCGGTCTTGTCGATGCCGGGCAGCGAGTCGTAGTCCTCGAACTCGTCGCAAGCGGCGGCGAGGGAGGTGCTGGTCGACCCGGCGACTCCGATGCCGACAACAAAGCGGCCGAGCCGCTTGGACTTCTGCGCGAGGGCAATGTAATCGGAGTCTCCGGCGACGATGATGACGTGAGTGAGGTCGGGCAGCCGGAAGAGATCTTCGACCACGTCAACGGCGAGGCGAATGTCCGCGCCGTTCTTGGTGCCGCGGGTGGTCGTGGTGAACAGCTGGGTGAGGTCCACCGCCCGGGACATGAGCTGGCGCTGGTAACTCGCGTTGACCGGCACCGACCAGTCGGCGTATGCGCGGTTGACGACGAGGGTGCCAAAGGACGCGGCGAAGTCGATGATGGCGTTGAAGTCGACCGTCGCCGCGGTCAATTTGGCGGCCACCTCGGGGTCGGCATCCCGGCTCGTCTTGTCGAAGTTGCGGATGCCGTCACGCTGGAAGGCGTTTCGGCCGTGCAGCTGCTGATAGCGCGAGATGACGATGTTGTCGAAGTCGATGTAGAGGCCGACGCGGGCATCGTTTGGTTCAGTCATGGAAACTCAGGCCTTGCGGTAGGAGAGATCGAAAATCAGGCGGCCTGCCTGGTGGGCTTTGTTCTCGAAGCTGGTCAGGGTGCGCCCGTCAAAACGCGGTGCCCAGCCGCCGCGGGTGTCGACGTCGTTCACCGGGGCCTTCTTTTCCAGACCCTCGCGGTTCACCCGGGTCAGAGGGCTGTCCTCGCCGGCGCGCTCGCCGTCGTGCAGGTTTTGGAACCGGGGGGAGGCATCGAGGACTTCGCGCATCTGCACGGCGTAATCGGACCAGTCGGTGGCCAGGCGCCAGATGCCGCCCGGCACCAGCACGCGGGCCACCAGCTCGGCGAATTCATCCTTGACCATGCGGCGCTTGTGATGGCGGGTCTTGTGCCAGGGATCGGGGAAGAAGACCCAGACCTCGTCCACTGACCCCGCGGGGAGCATGGTGGTCAGGACCTCGGGGGCGTTGGCCTGGACCACGCGGACGTTGGTGAGCTCTTTTTGGCCGATGCGCTGCAGGGTCTGGGCCAGCCCGGGAAGGTAGACCTCCACGGCCAGGTAGTTCTTGTCCGGGTTCTGCTCCGCGGCGTGCGTCACTGCTTCGCCCAAGCCCGAACCGATTTCCACGACCAGGGGAGCGGTGCGGCCAAACTCGGCAGCGGCGTCGAACACGTAGTCCGGGTCGACGGAAGTGTCAGCCTCGGCACGCGGAACGTCGATGACGAACCGGTCGGAGAGCTCGTCCCAGGCCTGCTGGCGGCGTCCCTGGAGGCGGGAGCCGCGCCGGACAAACGACACCGGAGAGCGGAAGTGCCTGGACTCTCCGGTTTCCTCAGTGTCGGAAACGCTGCCGGCATCCGGGGCAGCGAGATCCGGAGAAATGGGGTCCGGAGCGTTCAGGGAGCCGGCGTCGGGCAGGGCTGGTTCAGTAGTCATCACCGTTAATGCTATCGGCTGGCGCAGCGGCCGGTTTGCAGCTTCCGCCGGAGCCGGCAGCGCACCGGCGACGGTGGCCGATTAGGAAACTGCGGGCATTCCGGTAAACTGGATGAAGTTGTTGTGTCTGCCGCGCCTCAAAGCCGCGTGTGTAAGCAGCACAACCTGCGTCGATGAACGCTTTCTTTTGTCCCGCTGGCCGATATCCGGCCAAGCCCTGGACACTGTCTGACTTTTCTTCGGCGAACCCCCGGTGCCATACGGCTTTGGGGGCCTCTTACCGAAAGTTGCCTGTCTTTTAATGACTACTTTTGCTGCCCTTGGCGTACCCAAGGTCCTCGTTTCAGCCCTCTCCGCTTCCGGAATTGACGAAGCATTCCCGATTCAGGTTGAAACACTTCCCGATACCCTCAAGGGCCGCGACGTACTGGGCCGGGGCCGTACCGGCTCGGGCAAGACTCTCGCTTTCTCGCTGCCGCTGGTCACCCGGCTGGCCGAGGCCGAAGCAGCCTACCGCCGCAAGCCCAACCGCCCGCTGGGCCTGGTCCTGGCACCCACCCGCGAACTGGCCACGCAGATCAACAACGTGATTGAGCCTCTCGCGAAGGAACTGGGCCTGAGCACCACCGTTATCTACGGCGGCGTGTCCCAGCAGCGCCAGGAAAAGGCCCTCAAGGCCGGCGTTGACATTGTCATTGCCTGCCCCGGCCGGCTTGAAGACCTCATGAAGCAGAAGGTCATCAGCCTGGAATCCATTGAAATCACTGTGCTCGATGAAGCCGACCACATGGCTGATCTCGGATTCCTGCCGGTTGTCCAGCGTCTGCTGGACCGCACTCCGGAAAAGGGACAGCGGATGCTGTTCTCGGCCACCCTGGACAACGGCGTCGACAAGCTGGTCCGCCGCTACCTGTCCAACCCGCTGACGCACTCCGTGGACGATCCGCAGGCCGCGGTCACCACGATGGAGCACCACGTCCTGCTGGTCCAGGACCAGACGGCCAAGAAGCTGCTGGTCAAGGAACTGGCCTCCGGCCAGGGCCGCCGCATCATGTTCATGCGCACCAAGCACCACGCCCGCAAGATGGCCAAGTACCTGACGGACAGCGGCATCCCCACCGTTGACCTGCACGGCAACCTGTCGCAGAACGCCCGCGACCGGAACCTCGCGGAATTCTCCTCCGGCGACGTGCGCGTCCTGGTTGCCACCGACGTCGCCGCCCGCGGCGTCCACGTGGACGACGTCGAGCTGGTCGTTCACATCGACCCGCCCACGGAGCACAAGGCATATCTGCACCGCTCGGGCCGTACGGCCCGTGCCGGATCCAGCGGAACTGTCGTGACGCTGACCCTCCCGGAGCAGAAGAGCGAAGTCTCCAAGCTGATGAAGGCTGCCGGTGTTGACGTCTCCATCGAGAAGGTCTCCCACAATTCTCCGTCCATCGCCAAGCTGATCGGCGACCGCGCCGCTGCTGTGGAGCCGCATGTGCGCGCCGCCCAGCTCGCGTCGAAGTCGCCTCAGCAGGGCGGCGGCCGGTCGACCGGTGCCAACGCCCAGCGCAAGCGCGCCGCCCGCTCCACCGCCACGCCCCGTGCCGGCGGCCGGGGCGGATCCGGCGGACGCGGACGCGTCTCGGCGGAACGCACGGACCGCAGCGAGCGTGACCGCAACGATTTCACGCCCGAGGCACCCCGCGCCCAGCGCTCACAGGACGGACGCCGCGGCGCAGCTGCTGCTTCCACCGCGCAGGGCCGCAACCGCCGCCCGGCCACCGGACAGCGTGCCGGAGATGTTGCTCCCGCCGGCGGCGGACGCCCCGCAGCGGGCGGCCGCAGCTCTGCGCCTTCGGGCGCCGGGCGTCCCGCACGCGGCGCCGGCCCCCGCCGCGCCACCGCTCCGGCCTCGAACGAACGCCGTTCGCGCTAGCGCTCAGCAGTAAAGACAAAAGGCGCCTGCCTCCCCGAAATTCAGGGGAAGCAGGCGCCTTTTTGCGCTCCCGGCACATGCCGGTGATGTGTCCCTAGTCCAGGTCGTAGAACGAGACGATGGCGGCGAAGCCGCGTCCCAGCACGGCCGGCCGTCCGGCGTTTCCGGCCACGGTGTCCAGCGGTTCCAGCGCCGTCGGCGTGCCGTCTGCGGCGGTGACCGCGGCGTTGCCGTGCAGCAGCACCACGAACTGCCCCTCACCGATGGTCTGCGGATTCTTCTTGGAGAGCTCGGCCACCATCACTGAGGCGCCCGTCGTGGTCCGGTCGACGACCGTGTTCAGCACTGTCACCGGCCCGGTGGGCAGCGCCGCGTCGGTGGCGGAGTCGCCGGAATACCGGAAGGGACGGAACTTCTCCATGCCGTGTTCGGTGCCGTCGACGGTCAGCACCAGAAGCTCGCCCTCCACCGGAACGGTAATGCGGTCCCTGCCGGGGAAGGGCGTGAAGGGCCCCGGCTTTTCGACCGTGGCCAGGCTCAGCCGCCAGCCGTTGCCGGAGGCCACTTCCTTGACCCTGCCGTTGTTTTTCCCCCACAGGGCGGACGGCAAGTCACTGAAGCGGATGAGGGGTGCGCTGCTGTTCTCGGTACTGCTCACGGGATCCTTACTCGATTGACGGCAGCGGCTTGGCGCCGCGCAGGTAATGGCGGCGGGCCGCGGTGTTGATCGAGAAGCTGCGCCCGCTGGTCTGCGCCGGTTCGATCCGCACGAAATGGTTCTTCTCCCCGCTCTGCCAGGGGAACAGGGGCAGATCCTCGGAGGCCAGGATGTCTTCGATGCTCTCCAGCTGCACGGCGCTGCCCTTCAGGACGACGCTCCATGCGAACCCGAGGCGATCGTCGTATCCGTCGACTTCGAACGCGACGGCGCCGCCGTCGAGGGCAGCGGCAAGTTTCGTCCCCGCCGCGGTGCGGAAAACCACCGATCCGCGGTCCACGACGAAGTTGATGGGAAAGATCTCGGGCTGCAGGTCGGATACCACGGCCAGCCGGCCGATCTCCGCTTTGCGAATGTAGTCCCAGCACTGGTTGGCGGTCAGTTCGGCGGGTGCTCCGGCATCATCTTTGATTGGCAACATGCCCTCAGTCTAGTTGCCGCCATCCGCTCCGCCGGAAACCCCGGGTACCGCCGGGACATGGTGCCGCGGGGCGCGGTGCACCAGACTGGAACGATGAACCTCATCCTGAACGTCATCTGGCTCCTGTTCGGCGGCATCTGGCTGGCCCTGGGCTATGTGCTCGCCGGCATCGTCTGCTGCCTGCTGATCGTTACGATCCCTTTCGGCATCGCTTCCTTCCGGATCGCGGCCTACGCCTTTTGGCCGTTTGGCCGCACGGTGGTGGACCGCGGCGGCGCTCCGGGGCTGCTGTCCACAGCGGGCAACGTGATCTGGCTGGTGGTGGCCGGAATCTGGATCGCGGCCGGCCACATCCTGACGGCCATTCCAATGTTCGTCAGCATCATCGGGATTCCGCTGGGCATCGCCAACCTGAAGATGGTGCCGATCTCGCTGATGCCCCTGGGCAAGGTCATCGTGCCCACCGGCCGTCCCGGAGTCACCCCGTACACCGCCGGGCCCCGTTATGGAACGGCCGCCCCGTACGGTTCGGCATCGGGCTCCACGCAGTACCGCGGCTAGCCGCACTGCGGCAGGACGGTCAGCCGGCGGCCCCGTTCAGGAACGCCTGCATCAGCGGCCCGCCCGACGTGGAGCCGAGCTCGCCCTCTTCGACAAACACGGCAACGGCCAGGTCGCCCTGCACCGCCACCACCCAGGCATGCGTCCGGGGCGGAACTTCGCTGCCGAACTCGGCCGTTCCGGTTTTCGCCGTCACCGGTTCCCCGGGGACGTCCAGCAGCATCTTGGCGCCGCCGTCGGTGACGACGCCGCGCATCAGCTCGCGCAGCGAGGCCGCCTCGGCAGCGGTGAGCGCGCCGGGGCCGGCAGCGTCAGGGGTTGCCGCAGGTGGAGCGGCCGACGCCGATGCCGTCGCCGAGGCGGAAGCCTCCGCCGCCGGGTCCGCGGTCACAAGCACGGGAGCGACGCGTTCGCCCTTGCCAACGGACGCGGCAGCAACTGCCAGCGCCAGCGGGGAAACCAGCAGTTCCCCCTGGCCAATCATGGCGGCCGCGTGGTTGGTGCCCTCGGCGGTTTCCGGAACGGATCCGAAGAACGCCGCGGTGCCGAGGGTCTGCTCCACGCCGATGCCCAGGTCGGCGGCCGCGGCAGCCAGCGCCTCCTGGGGAACCGTGTCGCGGGTGCCGATGAAGGCAGTGTTGCAGGACTGCGCGAACGCGTCCCGCAGCGGAATGTCCCCGACAAAGGCGGCCGGGTAGCTGCTGGCGTTGTTGAATTTGCGGCCGTCGACGAGCAACTCCGCCGGGCAGGACAGCACGCTGTCCGGAGTGGTTCCCTGCCGCAGCAGCGCCAGGGAGGTCGCCATCTTGAAGGTGGATCCGGGCGGGTACTGCCCCAGGAGGGCGGTTTGCTGTCCTTCGCTGCCGGGGCCGTTGGCCACCGTGAGCACCTCGCCGGTGGACGGCCGAACCGCCACAATGGCCGACGCCGAGGGCTCGTCTTCGAGCACCGACTCGGCGAGGGACTGCAGCTTGGGATCCAGGGTTGTCTGCAGCGGCGTCCCCTGTTTCGGGCCGGAGGTGAAGACGGTGGGAGTAACCACTTCTCCGGCGGCGTCCACCACCGACACCGTTATCCCGTCCGTTCCGCGGAGCTGGGCGTCGTACTGCTGCTGCAGCCCGGAGAGCCCGGTGGTGTCGCCCGGGGCGAGTGCGCCGTCGGATTCCTCGATCAGTTCGGCGGTTGCTTCCCCGACGGAACCGAGCAGCGCGCGGGCGAAGGTGCGGGTCGGGGCAAGGTCCATGCTGTCCGGCAGCGCGACGGCGCCGGGAATCTCGGCGACCCGCGCCGGCAGGTCCGGTTCGTCCTGGGTGCGCAGGGCAATGGCCTCCACGAACGCTTCGGCGCCGGCGGCCTCAACGGTGGCGGTGTACGCGGCGGGGTCCAGCTCCAGAAGGGTGGCCAGGGCCGCGGCCGAAGCCGCCAACCCGGCCTCGTCCACTGCGGTTTTGTCGATGCCCACGCGGAAAACCTCGCGCTGGGTCACCAGCGGTTCGCCGCCGGCTCCGAGGATTGCGGCACGGGGAGCGGACTGGCTGGCGGCGACGAGTCGTTCACCCTCCCGGAGCCCCCGGAAGAGAACCGAGGGCTCCCACTGCGCCTGCCAGGAATCGTCGTCGCTGCGGGACAGCGGAACGCTGGTGTCATAGGTCCAGTCGGCGGTGGCGTCGCCATCGAAATCCCAGGCGTAGTCCAGGCTGGCCGTGGCGGCGCCGTCGTCGTGCTCCTGAATCCCGGCAACGGTGACGGCCGGGCGCACCTCACCCATGCCCGCCAGAATCTCTTCCAGCTCTGTGTTGACGGAGGCCGGGTCGTTGTTCAGGAAGGATGTCTTCGCCACGTCCCCGGCGGCCAGCCCCTCCGCCAGCGATGCGGCGGCATCCTGCGGCGACGGCTTGTCTCCGGAGCAGGAGACCAGAGTGAAGGCCAGCGCCGAGGCAGCGAATACGGAAGTCAGTGTGCGAGTTTTCCCCATCCGCACAGAGTACCTGCGCCGGAGAGGAGAAACGCCGAAGGGGCTTCCGGCACGCACCGGCCTGAGGCAACAGCGCGCGGGCAGCGATCCTGGCAGCGACCAGGACGGGGCGGCAACCGAGCCATTTCGAACTAACCAAAGGGGGTTTCGGAGCCTCGATTTCTGTGGCACCCGCTCACCCGGGCGTGTCATCGCGTGCCCTGTGCACCGCTGCTTTTCCCTGCTACGGTTTGAAAAAAGAGGCTGTCCGGGGCCCCGTCCACAACTCGCATCCACTGATTCGTTGCTGACTGCCAGGCGCCAGCTTCAGCCGCTGTGGCGCCGGAACCGGCAGCCGGTTGTTCTACAGAGGAGTGGAAACCATGTCCGAAGCGGACTCCGCATTTGTGCCAACCGAGCGAACCTTCGGCCGCCGGCAAATCCAGGCCGGCCACGCGCTCATGATGGTGATTTCCCGGACCATCCCGCATCCGATCGGAGAGGTGTGGGCGGCGATCACGGATCCCGAAGCCCTGGGGCGCTATGTGGGCCGGCCGGAGGGTGACCTGCGCCGGGGCGGCACCTATGCGCTGCCGGACGGCACCAGAGGAGGCATCCTCCGCTGCGATCCGCCCCGGCTGCTCACCGTCTCGGTGACCCGTCCCGGAGGGCACTCGGCCGAGTTGGAGCTGCACCTGACCGCGGAGGACTCACACACCCACATCGACCTGAGATACGCATCAGTCCGGAAGGGGTTCGTGCTGATCGACGCAGTTTCGGGCGAGTGGGCGGCCGGACCGGGCTGGGAGTTCTTCCTGGACAGCCTGAGTAATTTCCTGAGCGACAATCCGCCCGACGAACCGCTGGGAATTATTGGCTGGAGGTCATTCGAGGGCGAGCAGCTGGACCTGTACGAGGCGCGGAACGCGGAATGGGAAAAGGCGAAAGCCGACTGGGACCATGAGCATGAGGCCGCGCCGGGACCGTCCTAAAGTACAGCCCTTTAACGCCCGTTAGTTAACCGGACAAATACCGCCGTCAAACCTGTGGATAACTTTACTTCCCAAGTTGAGCGGATTACACTCAAGTTTGTTGCGTCCGGTCGGGTGATGGCTGTGTTTCGCCTTCTTCCGGGAGCCGGGAAGCTGTTCTTTTAGCGTTGAAGGAGGCCGTTGTGGACACGAAATTCACGAATAAGAGTCAAGAGGCCCTGCAGGCGGCGGCCATGAATGCCACCACCGCAGGCAACCCGCAGATCGAGCCCGTCCACCTCCTGAAGGCCCTGATGGATCAGCGCCAGGGGGTGGCTGTCGCCCTGCTCAAGGCGGCCGGCGCGAATCCGGACACCGTCAGTGCCGCGGCCAGCAGCGCGATCCACGCGCTGCCCTCCTCCTCGGGCTCCTCGGTGGCGCAGCCGCAGTTTTCCCGCCCGATGCTTCAGGTGATTACGGCTGCCCAGCAGGCCGCTGAACAGCTCGGGGATGCCTTCGTCTCCACCGAGCACCTGCTGCTGGGGCTGGCCCTGGACAGCGGTGCGGCAGGGAAAGCCCTGCGGGACAACGGGGCCGGCCACGACGCCCTGAGGACAGCCCTTCCATCCGTTCGAGGAGACCGAAAAGTGACTAACGCCGACCCCGAGAACACCTTCCAGGCACTGGAAAAGTTCAGCACCGACCTCACGGAGATGGCGCGCAGCGGCAAGCTGGACCCCGTGATCGGCCGTGACGCGGAAATCCGCCGCGTGATCCAGGTGCTGAGCCGGCGCACCAAGAACAACCCGGTGCTGATCGGTGAGCCCGGTGTCGGCAAGACCGCTGTCGTCGAGGGGCTTGCCCAGCGCATCGTCGCCGGAGACGTGCCGGAGACCCTCAGCGGCAAGACGCTCCTGTCCCTGGACCTGGGGTCGATGGTGGCCGGCGCCAAGTACCGCGGCGAGTTCGAAGAGCGGTTCAAGGCGGTCCTGGAGGAGATCAAGAACGCCGAGGGGCAGATCGTCACTTTTATCGACGAGCTGCACACGGTGGTCGGGGCCGGCGCCGCGGAAGGATCCATGGACGCCGGCAACATGCTCAAGCCCATGCTGGCACGCGGCGAGCTGCGCCTCATCGGCGCCACCACCCTGGATGAATACCGCGAGAACGTGGAGAAGGACGCTGCGCTGGAGCGGCGGTTCCAGCAGGTCTACGTTGGCGAGCCCAGCGTTCCGGACACCATCGGCATTCTGCGCGGGCTCAAGGAACGCTACGAGGCGCACCACAAGGTGGCGATCGCCGACTCCGCCCTGGTCGCCGCCGCCACCCTGTCCAACCGCTACATCACCGGCCGCCAGCTCCCGGACAAGGCCATCGACCTGGTCGACGAGGCAGCGTCGCGGCTGCGGATGGAAATCGACTCCGCGCCGGAGGAAATTGACGAGCTGCGCCGGGCCGTGGACCGCCTGACCATGGAAGAACTGGCGCTGGCCAACGAAACGGACGCGGCCTCCGTGGAGCGGCTGGAAGTGCTGCGCGAGGACATGGCCAACAAGAAGGAACAGCTGGCGGCGCTGAACGCCCGCTGGGAAGCGGAAAAGGCAGGCCTGAACCGGGTTGGCGACCTCAAGGCGCAGATTGACGAGCGGCGTTCGGAGGCGGAGAAGTTCCAGCGCGACGGCGACCTCACCACGGCCTCCCGCATCCTGTACGGCGAGATTCCGTCCCTGCAGAAGGAACTGGAAGCTGCCCAGCAGGCTGAGGAGAGCAAATCCGGCGAGGAGGCCCATGAGCTGATGGTGTCGGAGGAAGTCACCGCCGATGACATTGCCGAAGTCGTCTCGGCCTGGACCGGAGTCCCGGCCGGCCGCATGCTCCAGGGCGAGTCGCAGAAGCTGCTGACCATGGAGGAGAACATCGGCTCGCGCCTGATCGGGCAGACCAAGGCCGTGAACGCCGTCTCCGACGCGGTGCGCCGGTCCCGCGCCGGCGTCAGCGACCCCGACCGACCCACCGGCTCCTTCCTCTTCCTGGGCCCCACCGGTGTCGGCAAGACGGAGCTGGCAAAGGCCCTGGCCGAGTTCCTGTTCGACGACGAGCGCGCCATGGTCCGGATCGACATGAGCGAATATTCAGAGAAGCACTCGGTGTCCCGGCTGGTCGGTGCCCCTCCCGGCTACGTCGGTTACGAGGAGGGCGGACAGCTCACCGAAGCCGTCCGGCGCCGCCCGTACTCGGTGATCCTGCTGGACGAGGTGGAAAAGGCGCATCCGGAGATTTTCGACATCCTGCTCCAGGTGCTCGACGACGGCCGCCTCACCGACGGCCAAGGACGCACCGTGGACTTCCGCAACGTCATCCTGATCCTGACCTCAAACCTCGGATCGCAGTTCCTGGTGGATCCGGGACTGACCGAGGAACAGAAGCGGGACTCGGTCATGGGCATGGTGAACGCCAACTTTAAGCCGGAATTCCTGAACCGGCTCGACGACGTCATCCTCTTTGATCCGCTGAGCCTGGACGACCTCTCCAGGATTGTCGACATCCAGGTGCGGGCCCTGGCCGACCGGCTGCATGAGCGCAGGCTGGTCCTGGACGTCACCGATGCTGCGCGGGAATGGCTGGCACTGACCGGATATGACCCGGCCTACGGAGCCCGGCCGCTGCGCCGGCTGGTGCAGCGCGAAATCGGAGACAAACTGGCCCGGGGCATCCTGGCCGGCAAGATCAACGACGGCGACACCGTGCTGGTGGACCGCCCGGAGGGCAGCATGAGCGTCGACGGCGAAGAGCTGGTGGCCGAACCGGCGGGACTGTCGGTGGAAGCGGTCTAGCTGCCGGGGTGCTCCCGGCCGTCTGGGCCGGGAGCGCCCGCTGTCCTACGGCTCAAGCAGGGATTCGGTCAGCTCCTGGCCTCCGCCGGCAACCACAAAGCAGTCGACCCGGCGGTCGCCGTCGTTCCATGATTCGGGCGTCGGGATGGCCTTGTTTTCCTGAAGGTCCAGGTCGGTGCGCTCGGCCAGGGTTTCGGAGTACCGGACATCCGAGCAGAGCTCAGTGGCGCGGGTGGACAGCGCATCGGTCCCGGGGAACTCGCCGCTGTCCGGATACGTGGTTGTTGCCACCAGTTGGGCGTTGTGCGGCGTCTCGCAGCTCACCACGTTGGTGGGCTCATTGATGCCGGCGAAGTCCTGCAGGCACGCTCCGGACTCCAGCTCGATGGGGGCCACATCTTCTTCCAGGACTCCGGGTTCGTTCGCCGAATTGCCGAGCAGGGTGAAGAGCAGCACCACCAGGACCGCCAGCACGCCCAGCGCGCCGATGATCAGCAGTATTTGTTTGCTTCGGCCGTTGCCTTCGGAGGCTGCTGGCGGCTCGGAGTTCCGCCGGGAGCGGCGGGACTCCGCAGGTTCAGCGGCTCCGACGGCTGCCGGCGACGGCGCTTCCGGCGACGGTGCGTCGGCGGCCGGCCCTGATTCCTTGGCGGCTGCCTCCGCAGCAGTTGCGTCCTTGGCGTTTGCGTCGGAGGCTACGCCCGTCATTGGTGCCGCCGCAGTGATTCCCGCGGTGTGGTTTGCTGCCGCAGGATGGTTTGCTGCCGGATCGGTCAACACGGCGGCGTCCGCTGCTTCGGCTTCCACGGCCTTGACTTCAGCCGTGGCATCCTCGAGTGAGGCGGCTTCCGCCGCGTCGGAGCTGATGTCCGGATTGCTCAGGGAAGGCGTCGCCAGGGTGACGTCCTCGGGGTTGGTCAGCGTGGGTTCGACGGCATCGCTGCCGGTCTCCGCCGCAAAAGCGCCGTCCCAAATCCGGCCGTCATGGTCCTCGTCGCCGGACAGCCAAAGGGGCGCCTCGGCATGCGCTTCAAGGTCCGGCAAGCCGGTTCCTGCCGGGACTGTTGCGTCTGCATGTGCATCGGTGCCCTCAGCCTGCGCCGACGCCGGGGTGGCCTTGGACGCTCCGGCAGGGGGCGAAGAATCGGCCCCCGGCATGCTGTTTTTATCGCTCATGGTGAACGTCAGTCCTCCCTGTAGGCGGCCCTGAAAGGGCCCCAAAACTGTCTCTACCCCTGACTTTACCCAGTCTTGGCGGGGCGGCGCAGGAAGAGGGGGGTCAGGGCAGATGGTAAAACATGGTCACTGCCGCGCCACAAAGGGCGAGCCGGGGCACAAGGCGGCCCGAAAACATGTAACCTGTACTTACGACAAATTGACCAAATATTCCGGGGCCTCGCTCATTGCTCAGAGCGACCACCTCCGGATCGACGCAAAAAGGGGGTCACGCCATGGGGCGCGGCCGTCAAAAGGCAAAAGCAACCAAGCAGGCCCGGGAAATGAAGTACTTCACCCCGGCCACGGACTACTCGGCACTGCAGCGTGAGCTTGCGGGACCAACGAGCCGTCCATCGAGTCGATATCCCGAGGAACCGGCCGAGCCGGACTACTCGGCGTACGAAGATAAGTACGCGGATCAATTTGGCGATGATGACGACGATGAAGGTACTTCCCGCCGCACCGGCTAGAGCGGCACTTCAAAGCGTCGGCCAATTGCTATCCTTCAGCGGATCACCTCAGGGTGGATCCGCTGAAGGCCGTTAAGGCCGAAGACCGTTCGCAGAGGAACTGGAATTCAGCGGTGAGAACCGTTGGCAAAGGGTGCGCATCCGCGGATGCGCACCCTTTGCGTTCGGCTTAGCGGGCGTAGCTTCCGACCAGCCGGACCGCGCCGCCGTCGACGCCCTTGGCGCCCTGCACATAGTCAGGACCGGCCTGTGCTTCTCCTCCGTTGCCCACGGTGCCCATGACCCAGGCCGGAACTCCCCGCTCCGCCAGACGCGCGACGGCGGCGTCGGCGCCGGCGGCATCAACGATGGCCACCATGCCCACCCCGAGGTTGAGGGTCCGCTCCAGATCGGGCTGCGGCACGTTGCCCAGCTCGCCCACCAGCTGGAAGATGGGCGGCAGCTCCCAGGTGGAGCGGTCCACGGTGGCCTCGAGGCCCTTGGGCAGCACCCGTGCCAGGTTGGCGGCGAGGCCGCCTCCGGTGACGTGGCTGAAACCGTGGACTCCGGCGCTTTCCAGCCGGGCCAGGTCCAGGCAGTCGGCGGCGTAGACCCGGGTGGGTTCCAGCAGTTCCTCGCCCAGGGTGCGTCCGAATTCGCTGACCTGGCGTTCGAGCTGCCAGCCGGCGTGGTTGATGACGCGGCGGACCAGCGAATAGCCGTTGGAGTGCAGCCCCGAGGAGGCCATGCCGATCACCACGTCACCGCTGCGCACCCGTTCCGGGCCCAGCAGGTTGGCGGCCTCGACCACACCGGTGGCGGCGCCGGCGACGTCGTACTCGTGTTCTCCCAGCAGCCCGGGATGCTCGGCGGTTTCGCCGCCCACGAGCGCCGTTCCGGCGACCTCGCAGGCCGCCGCAATGCCGCGGACAATGGCGGCGATGCGTTCCGGCACTACCTTGCCGCAGGCAATGTAGTCAGTCATGAACAGGGGCTCGGCGCCCACCACCACGATGTCGTCCACCACCATGCCCACCAGGTCGAAGCCGATGGTGTCATGAATGTCCATGGCCTGGGCGATGGCCACCTTGGTGCCCACGCCGTCGGTGGACGTGGCCAGCAGCGGCTTCGTGTAGGTCAGCAGCCGGGAGACGTCGTAGAGTCCGGCGAATCCGCCCACCCCGCCCAAAACAGAGGAATTGTGCGTCGCCTTGACGGCAGCCTTCATCAGTTCAACGGCTTTGTCTCCGGCTTCAACGTCCACGCCCGCTGAGGCATAGGTGATGGCGGTCTTGGACGAGCTCATACGGCATCCTTCTTGTCGGATTCAGTGAGGAGGTTCTCGAACTCGGCATCGGGACCTGGATCGCAGCCGTTGGCTCGGTCGTCGTCCGCGGGGTTGGCCGGAGTGGCGGGTTCGAGCAGGTTCTTGCCCAGCCGGTCCGCGGCGGGCAGGTCGATCGGATAAACGCCGGTAAAGCAGGCCGTGCACAGCCGTTCGCGCGGCTGCTGGGTGGCGCCGATCATGCCGTTCTCGGAGATGTAGGCCAGGGTGTCCGCCCCCACGGACGCGCAGATTTCCTCGACGGCGGCACCGTTGGCAATCAGCTCGGCCCGGGACGCGAAGTCGATGCCGTAGAAGCACGGCCACTGGACCGGCGGGGAGGAGATCTTGACGTGCACTTCCTTCGCGCCCACCTCGCGCAGCATCCGCACGATGGCCCGCTGCGTATTGCCGCGCACGATCGAGTCATCCACGACGATTACGCGCTTGCCGCGGATGACGGACTCGAGGGCATTGAGCTTGAGCTTGATGCCCAACTGGCGCAGGGTCTGGCTGGGCTGGATGAACGTGCGCCCCACATAGGAGTTCTTGACGAAGCCGTGGGCGAAGGGAATGCCCGATTCCTCGGCATAACCGACGGCCGCGGGAGTGCCGGATTCGGGCACCGGAATCACGATGTCGGCGTCGACCGGATACTCGCGGGCCAGCTGGCGGCCCATTTCCACGCGGCTCTCGTAGACGGACCGGCCGTTGATGACGGCGTCGGGCCGGGCCAGGTAGACGTATTCGAAGACGCAGCCGGCCGGCGTGGGCTCACCGAAGCTGGTGCTGCGGATGCCGGTTTCATCGATGGCGATGAATTCGCCGGGTTTGATTTCGCGGATGAAGCTGGCGCCCACGGTGGCGAGGGCGGAGCCTTCGGAGGCCACCACCCAGCCGCGGTCCAGCCGACCCAGCACCAGCGGGCGCACGCCGTAGGTGTCGCGGGCCGCGTAGAGGGTGCCCTCATCCATGAAGACGAAGGAGAACGCGCCGCGCAGCTTGGGCAGCAGTTCCAGGGCCGTGTCTTCCAGCGAACGTCCATCCGAACCGTTGAGCAGCGCCGTGACCAGCGCGGTGTCGGAGGTGTTGCCCTGGGCGATTTCGCCGAAGCGCGGACGGCCCTCGCGTTCGATGATCATTTCGTAAAGTTCGGCGGAATTGGTCAGGTTGCCGTTGTGGGCCAGGGCCACGGTTCCGCTGGCGGTCGCACCCAGCGTGGGCTGTGCATTGGCCCACTGCGAGGCGCCCGTAGTGGAATACCGGCAGTGCCCCACCGCAATATGGCCGGTCAGGGTGTTCAGCGTGGTTTCGTCAAAAACCTGGGAGACCAGGCCCATGTCCTTGTAGACGCTGATCCGGTTGCCGTCGCTTGTGGCAATGCCTGCGGACTCCTGTCCGCGGTGCTGCAGGGCGTACAGGCCGTAATAGGCCAGCTTTGCAACTTCTTCGCCGGGGGCCCAGACACCGAAAACCCCGCAGGCGTCCTGCGGACCTTTCTCGCCGGGCATGAGATCGTGGGAAAGTTTTCCGTCACCGCGTGCCATGAGATCAGTCTCTCACGCCGGGGTCCCAGCCGGACTTTGAAGCGGAACCATTACGGCCCGCCCGGCGCCCTACTCTTCGTCGCGGGTGTCCGCTTCGACGACGGCGCTGCGGGCCTTGCGCACGCTGATCCAGTCCAGGAGCAGGGCAACGAGCGCCCCGAGGCCGACGCCGGGGATGGCGAACATGATGGTGAAGAAACCCAGGGTGGCCCCGCGCGTATAGGTGGCGTCGGCCGGTCCGGTGTAGGCGACCACCAGTGCTGCAATGAACCCGGCAATCACGCCCAGCGCCAGGAACGGGACGAAGCGGGGAGCGCGGCGGACGGTAATCTCACGGCGTTCAGGGCTGTGCTGCTCGGAATTCATATGGAAATTCTACCGGCAGTAGAGATTATTGCCCCGCACGGAACAACGGAAGCCACTCGGACAGGTCGGCCCGCAGCCCGGAAGCCGCCACTTTCCCGGCACCGACGGCGTCGCTCCAGGACTGTTGCCCGGTGATGAGCGCCAGCCACGTGGCGCCGTCGGTTTCGATCACATTCGGCGGGGTGCCGCGGGTGTGCCGGGGGCCGGCCACGCACTGGGTGACCCCGAACGGCGGCACCCGGACCTCCACGCTGTTGCCCGGCGCCCGCTCGGCGAGTTCTTCCAGCGCATAGCGCACTGCCGTGGCCACGGTCTTCCGGTCGGGCGGTGAACCTGCCGCCGTCGATGCCAGGGCAGCGCGCAGTGCCGCCGCGCCGTCGGCCGCAGGAATGCGCCGTCGTGCCATTCGGGAATTCCTTCCGCTGCCGGGTATCCGGCTCAGGAATCCAGCAGGGCCGTCACGGGCGCCCCGAGCCGGATGCTGCCGACGGGCTCGCCCCCGCCCAGAACCGGGCGGACGATCTTGTCGAGCACCGCGCTGATCTTGCCGGCGTCGACGGCGCCGCTGGCCGCGAGCAGGGTCAGGCCCACCAGGGACGCCGCGCGGGTGTCGCCGTCGAGCATTTTCAGCGCCACTGAAACTCCGGTGTCGGTGCCCAGGACCAGCACGCCCTCGGCGCCGTTCTTGCAGATGATGCCCAGGTCTTCCATCACCACTGTGTTTTCCCGGCCGTGGCCGTGAACCGCCCAGGGATAGTCGAGCATGGCGGTGGCCACTGTGGCGGCACGGGCGTCACCGTGCTTGCTGGAGGGGGCTTTGGCCAGGCGGCCGATGCCGCGTGCCAGGCCGGTGAGCGAGACGGCGGCGAGCGGTGCTCCGCAGCCGTCGGTGGCCCAGTGCCGGATGGTTTCCCCGGTGAATTCCTCGAACACCTCGGCGATGCGCAGCTGCAGCGGATGCTGCGGATCCAGGTAGGTGGCGTGGTCCCAGTTGTTCTCCGTGCAGGCCCAGAGGAACGCGGCGTGCTTGCCGGAGCAGTTGAAGGCCAACCGGTTTTTGCCCTTGCCCGCCCGGATCAGCTCATGCCGGGCGGCCTCGTCCTGGGGCCAGTCCTCCGGGCACTGCAGGTGATCTTCGGTCACGCCCGCTGCCGCGAGCATGGTCTTCACGACGTCGGTGTGCTCCTTGGAACCGGTGTGGCTCGCGGCGGCCAGCGCCACCTGCGGCCCCCGCAGCGGCACCCCGGATTTCATGGCCGCCACGGCCTGGAAGGGCTTGAGCGTGGACCGCGGAAAGATGGGCGTGGTGATGTCGCCCAGGGCGGTGACCACGTTTCCGTCCGCCGCCATGACGACGGCGGACCCGATGTGGCGGGACTCGATGAAGCCGTTGCGTTCCACAACGGCAAGTTCAACGGCATCGGACGCAGTAAAAGTGGCAGACATGGTATTTAGTCTAAGGCGGTTGCGCGGCCCGCCGCGCAGGCGCCCCGGTTGCGGGACGGCGGATGTGGCCCGCAGAACGGACGGAACGCCGCCGGCTTAGTCCACCATGAACTGCACGGACTGCCAGCCGGAGGCCCCGTCCGGAACCGTCTCCGCCCGCCGGTCGGTCTGCACCCCGTCCTGCGGGTCCGTGGCCCGGGCCCGCACCGTGTGGTTGCCGGCTGCCAGGGCTTCGGTGCGGTAGGAGAACTGCCGCCAGGTGTCCACCGACGCCTCGGCGGCCAGGACCGCCGGCTCCCAGCCGCCGTCGTCGATCCGGACCTCCACTCCGGTGATGCCGCGCTGCTGGGACCAGGCGGTGCCGCCCACATCCACCGGTCCGGCGGGCACCCGGGCGAACGACGCCGGCACCTCCACCCGCGCCATTGTCTTGACCGGCGCCCGCTCCGCCCAGCCGCGGTCGGTCCAGTACGCGGTCTGCGCGTCGAAGCGGGTCACTTCCATGTCGATGATCCATTTGGTGGCGGAAACGAATCCGTACAGTCCGGGCACCACCATGCGCACCGGATAGCCGTGCACCGGCGGCAGCGGTTCGCCGTTCATGCCCACGGCCAGCAGTGCATCGCGCTCATCCTGCAGCACCTCCAGCGGCGTGGAGGCACTGAAGCCGTCGACGCTGGTGGACAGCACCATGTCAGCGTCGGCGGTGGGGCGGGCCCGGGCCAGCAGCTCCCGGACCGGCAGGCCCAGCCACTTGGCGGTGCCGGCGAGGTCGCCGCCGAGCGGGTTGGAGACGCAGGTCAGGGTGAGGTGGCGCTCCACCAGGTCGGATTCCAGCAGCTCGGCGAAACTGATCCGCACCTCTTCCTCCACCATCCCGTGGATCCGCAGTTCCCAGGTTTCGGCATCCACCTCGGGCACGCTCAGCGCGGTGTCGATCCGATAGAAGTCGGCGTTCGGTGTCAGCCACGGCGTCACCCCTTGCACGGGGGACTGCAGCCCGGCGGGCAGCGCGGGCGCGGCATCCGCGGCGGCGGGCAGCTTCAGGGCGGCCCGGAACCCGGCGGTGCTGTTGCGGGCGGAGGCAATGGCACGGCCACCGGTGGCGGCCGCGGCCGCCAGCACTGCGGTGAGTCCTGCGGCGGCAAAGAACCCGCGCCGGGACGGTCCAGCCGAACGGGGTCCTGCCGAACGCTGGCTGTCCGCACGCCGTCCTGCGGACGGGGCGGGGGACGGGCCGCCGACGAGGGCCCCGGCACCGCCGTCGTTCCCGCCGTCCCCCGCTGAGACCGGGACGGCAGACGCTGCTGCGGGGATGCCTGCCGACCGGTCACTACTATGCGTCTGCCGCCCGCGCACCGCAACGGTCCCGGTGGCCCGGGGAGCAGGAATGCGCCGGATTAATCCGCGCAGCACGCCGATCCCCACCGCCGTGCCCAGCACAGTGGGCACTGCATCGGCGGGGGAAGCGCCGGCCCGGGTCAGCACGCATGCCACAATCACCGCTCCCATGACGACGACGGCGGCCACGCCCAGCCCCCAGCGGCGCCGGGCCAGCACCCCCACGCCGGCCGCGAGCAGCGCGATGGTTCCGGCCATGCCGGCAAAGAGGGCTGCCTTGTCGCCGGTGCCGAAGGTTTCCACCGCGAAGTTCTTCAGCCACAGGGGCGTGAAATCGATAAACGTGGACCCGAGCGCAATCAGCGGCCGGGCCCGTGCCGTGAAGAAGGCGCCGGCCAATTCGGCCGCGGCCAGCACCGTCGCCGCGGCGAGGATCCCGGCCAGCGCGGCGTACAACAGGGCAGGAAGGGACCGGGAACGGGCGGGGAGACGTTTCGGGGAGGCCATCATGGCTCTTATTCGCAGCCGAAGGGCGCAGGTATGGGTGGCCGCGTCACACGCCGGCGGTGCTTTCGGCTGCCGGAGCCCAACCAGTACGCTGAACTACTGTGAAGGTTTTAGTTGTTGGCCCCGGCGGCCGCGAACATGCCCTTGTCCGATCCCTGTTGGCTGATCCGTATGTCCGCGAGGTCCACGCCGCCCCCGGCAACGCGGGCATCGCCCTGATGGTTCCGGTCCATGCCGTCAACGCCAGCGACCCGGCGGAGGTGACCGCGCTGGCCCGCACCCTGGGCTCCGACCTGGTGGTCATCGGCCCCGAGGCTCCGCTGGCCGCCGGTGTGGCAGATGCCCTGCGCGACGCCGGCATTCCGGTGTTTGGCCCGTCGAAGGCCGCCGCCCAGCTGGAAGCCTCCAAGGCGTTCGCGAAGCAGGTGATGGCGTCAGCGAGCGTTCCCACCGCCATGGCCCGGGTGGCTGCCACGGCCGAGCAGGCCGCCGACGCGCTGGACACCTTCGGGGCGCCGTACGTCGTCAAGGACGACGGACTGGCCGCCGGCAAGGGAGTGGTGGTCACCTCCGACCGGGGTGCTGCGCTGGCCCACGCGCAGGCCTGCTTCGACGCCGGAGGCACCGTGGTGATCGAGGAATTCCTGGACGGCCCCGAGGTGTCCCTCTTTGTCCTCTCCGACGGCCGGACCGTGGTTCCGCTGGCGCCGGCGCAGGACTTCAAACGCATTTACGACGGCGACGAAGGCCCCAACACCGGCGGCATGGGGGCCTACTCGCCGCTGGACTGGGTTCCGGCCGACCTGGTGGACGACGTCATCCGCCGGGTGGCGCAACCCACCATCGACGAGATGGCCGCCCGCGGCACGCCGTTTGTCGGTGTCCTCTACTGCGGGCTGGCGCTGACCTCGCGCGGCATGCGCGTCATTGAGTTCAACGCCCGCTTCGGCGACCCGGAAACCCAGGCGGTGCTGGCCCGGCTGAAGACTCCGCTGGGCGGCCTGCTGCTGGCCTCGGCCAAGGGGGAGCTGGATCCCATGGAACAGCTCAAATGGGATCCCCGGACGGCGGTGGCCGTGGTGGTGGCCGCTGCCAACTATCCGGAGGCGCCCCGCACCGGCGACCGGATCCGCGGCCTGAAAAAGGCCGAAAAGCTCGACGGCGTGCAGGTGCTGCATGCCGGAACCCGGCTCGACGGCGACAAGGTGGTCTCCGCCGGCGGGCGGGTGCTCGCCGTCGTCGGCCTGGGGCAGAACCTGCAGGAGGCCCGGGACCGGGCGTACGCGGGCGTGGACACCATCCGGCTGGACGGGTCCCAGCACCGCACCGACATTGCGCTCAAGGCGCTGCGCGGAGACGTGGTCGTGCCCGCGGGATCCCGCGCCGTTCCCTGTCCCGACAGTGACACGGCGGATCGCGACGTTTCCGGCCGCGACACCGCCGCCGGGAACATGACCGCCCCCGACATTGAAGGAGACCTGGCATGAGCGCGCCCGCACTGGCCGGCTGGACGCACGCCTACTCCGGAAAGGTCCGCGACCTGTACGTGCCGGAAGACCTGTCCGCGCCTGGAGCGGGGGAGCGGGTGCTGGTGGTGGCGAGCGACCGGATCAGCGCCTTCGACCATGTATTGACCTCGGAGATTCCGGACAAGGGCCGGATCCTGACCCAGCTGAGCCTGTGGTGGTTTGAGCAGCTTCGCGTGCCCAACCACGTGATCTCCGCTGACGAGGGCGTGCCCGCCGAGGTGGCGGGCCGGGCCATGATCTGCAAAAAACTGGACATGTATCCGGTGGAGTGCATTGCCCGCGGCTACCTCACCGGCACCGGCCTGGCCGAATACCGGCGCTCGCAGACCGTGTGCGAGGTGCCGCTGCCGGCCGGGCTGGTGGACGGATCCCGGCTGGAGCCGGCCGTCTTCACGCCCTCGGCCAAGGCCGAACTGGGCGAGCATGACGAGAACATCAGCTACGACGCGGTGGTGGCGACCGTCGGCGCCGAGACGGCGGAGGCGCTGCGCTCGCTCACCCTGGAGATTTACACCGCAGCCGAGGCCATCGCCCGGGAGCGCGGGATCATCCTGGCGGACACCAAGGTGGAGTTCGGAACGGATCCGGTAACCGGCGCCGTCACGCTGGGCGATGAAGTGCTGACGCCGGATTCCTCCCGCTTCTGGGATGCTGCCCTGTATGCGCCGGGCTCCGCGCAGCCGTCCTTTGACAAGCAGTACGTCCGGGACTGGCTCACCTCGCCGGCCTCGGGCTGGGACAAGGCCTCGGACACGCCGCCGCCCGCACTGCCGGCCGACGTCGTCGAGCGCACCCGCGCCCGCTATGTGGAGGCCTACGAGCGGCTGACCGGGCAGGCGTTTAACTAGCGCTGTTCGATCAGGTCCGGTGGCGGTGCCCGCGCCGGCTAAAGGCACAGCAGAAAAGGCTCATCAAAAATGATGGACCATTTTTGGGCTTGGTCGGGGTGCTGGGGTGTTACTCCAAGCATGGTTGCCACAAAATCCAACAGCTGGCCGCGGTCGCCGCCGCCCTCAAACGGATGGACTCGTGCCACGCAAAGCCGCGACCACAGCAGGCAACTCGCAAGACTCAGAGATAGCGCCTTGCCGATCGTTTCACAACAGAAGAGCTTGCTCAGCTTGTGGCCCGCTACCAAGCTGGGGAAATGAGCACGGCACTGGCTCGTGAAACGGAATTGCGAGGGCGACGTTTCTACGCCTACTTCGCCTCCGGAGGGAAGGCATGATTATCCGGAAGATCGCCGAGCAGATGGATTGCAGCTACGACACGGCGAGGAAGTTCCTCCTATCGACCGACGCAGTCTAGTCATCGCCATACAAAGGGGGCCGATGGATTGGCCGCCTTCAGTGTTGTGCAAGTTCCTTCAACTTGTCCCCGATCCAGCCCTCGACCTTTGTTGAGATTTTGTCGGGGTGCTTCTCGCGCATGTATTCCATGAAGGGGAGCATGCCCGCCTCCTGGTCGTTGCCGTAGGAGTCTACTGTCGGGCGCTCGATGAGACCGTCCAGATCGGCTTTGGTGAGTTCTTCGGCGACAACCTCAAGTCTCATCAGCATGACGTTGCTATGGTCGTAGCTACGGGTGAAATCAGCTTCCGTAAGCCATTTTTCCTTTAGCACTCGACGCACAGAGGATGACTTCAGCTCCTTTGGCAGGTTAATGCTTTCTAGCCACCGCCCACCTTCAAACACTCGATAGAAGGCAGCCGCTGAGAGGTTGCGTCGCTTGGCACTGATAATGCCCTCAACCTCGGTAATCAATTCATCACTCACGTAGCGGGTGATCAGGTCGTAGGCGAGACTGGCGAGGGAGATGTAGTGGAGAGCAAGGTTCGACTCCAGGGGCGTCGCCGGAGTATGCGCTTTCTCGTTGCGCAGGAACTGAATCGACATGTTCAGATACTTCACTCCGTCATAGAAGTCTTTCTCGACGGGGTTGCGGCTGGCATGACCAAAAATCTTCGCCTGATTCGATGCTGCGAAGGCATCAGTGGCCTTCTCGCTGCCGGTCTTTTCGCGGAGTTTTTCTCGTACGAGCTTGTATGACTCCTCAACTGCATGAAAGTAGTCACCGTTGATCAGGTACTGATCAATGTGGTTATAGATGTCCTCATGAATCTCGATCCGGATTTTATTGGCTGCGACTGTCGCCTCAGTAGTGAAACTAGCCTGTGTGCCACCAGCTAGCGGCGTCTCTGCATCTTTCGCCTGGGAACCACCCAAGCTCCTCGCAATGTTGTGTACTCGGGTGATTTGCTCGTCGGTGATATCGGCTAGTTCAGCAGTTGCTTTCTTTGCTTCAAGGTACTCGCCGAGTGCATAAAGGGAGGAAGCAACCTCGCCGTCAGATCCGTTTTTCCAGAGAGCACGAACCCGATTTGCCTTCGAGTCGCCGAATCCTGGGTAGCGCTCGGCATCGTAAATATCGATGCTGAGCTCCCGGAAGAAATTTGCGAACGAGGCGTTTGAAAAGTCAAGAACGTACCCGGTCGACATGCCGAGCAGGGCTTCGAGATAGGTCTTGTTAGCTACGCTTAGTCCGCTCATTCGGTGTCTTCTTTTCTTGTCTGGGCGTCCCCACCGAGTGCTCGGGCATCGGACATTTCGGTTTCGTTTCGCTCACGAAGCAGGTTGTAAAGCCAGTCAAGATTAAGTGGCGCACCTCGTCGAAGTGCCAAAGGGCTGCCACTGCCAAGTGACGAGTTGCTCCGGCTGAATCGGCGTTGTGCGATGACCTTGGGCTCCTTCCAACGCCGGCTTACGGCTACCACGCCCAGGAGACACCGGCACGGTGAATCCGGACAATGAATGGCTCGCTCATGGCTACCACGCGGTCACCTATGACGGCGAAGGCCTCAACCACGTGAGACCCTGTGTAGGCTGTGGACTCCCAATGTGTGAGTGGATCGGCTGATGGCTTCTTCCGTAGATCGTGGGCACGCTGGAAACTCCCGCGTAGACCGTCGAAGTCACGAGCATGTTTACCCGTGTTCGTAACACGCCACCAGACTTCGGCGGCCGAAGGCCCCTCTAGTGTGGCCCTAAAACGAAGTTTCTTCCCGGCAAAGAGTAGACGCGAGTCGCTTGGGTAGTTGGACATCTTTTTGGTGTTTCTGCCTTCAGAGCAGGTAACGGCAAGTTCAAAACGAGGATCATTGAGCTCGTACCAGCCCCTGGTGTTGACAGGCTGGGCGTGTGAGACGTCTGCGACGGTCATCGCACCGAGTCCCTTCACCACATACTCTGGGAACGTGTCTCCGAGCAACGTCCGCCAGGATTCACAAGCCTCAGTTTTATCTTGGGCGGCGACAGCTGCTCGGGACACTTCCACGGCTGCCGCAAGTGCCTTCTTGAAGTCGTCGAAGGACTCTTGATCCCACCTTGCGGTTAGATTTTCGTCGAGGAGAACAGGGTTGCTGACTACGGGCGGTGAGGCGAACCCACTCAAGTACGTGTGCAGCGCTTCAAAAGTGTCGCGTAGCCTTTCTGCATCGTTATCGGCCGTAGCTAGGTGCTGAGCCACGAGGACTTGCAGGACGATGGATTTGATCCCGTGACGAACGTCCTGCTGCTCATCTCGCCACCTTTTTAGCATGCGGACGGTGCGGCGAAACTCGTCGCCTTGGTTGGCGCACCATGTCGTGTACTCATCGGGCGCCGTGGGGTGCCATCCTTTGCCGCGACGAGGGGCGTCCAGTGGGGCGTCGGAGTCGGTGCTATCACGCACCGGTACTAGGTCAACGTGGAAGCCCCCGATATAGTCATCGGCGTACTCGACGCGGACGCAAGGCGTCTTTTCCTTGATCTTTCCTTTGTAAGTTCCATGCTGCAGCAGCACCCCGGCGAGATCCTCTAGGGCATCATCAGCGGTGTCCCGTGAGCCCGCCGAGTGGACGATTAAATCGACGTCGTACTCGCCACCGGCAACAGGCTTTACAGCTGTACCGTTTGCATACGAGCCTTGCAGCGTGATGTCTCCCGGCATCAAATGATCCACGTTGTTCAGCAGGTATGCCTCAAGGGCCGTACGTGCAGACTCAATCCGATCAACTTGGGTTTGGGTCAGACAAATAGCCGCATGGAACTTTTCGAACTCACTCGATACGTCGAGGATCATTGCTTGTTCTTCCTTTGGGACCAGAGCAGTGCGACGCGTCGCCAGGGCTGCCAGGATAAGTGCCTGCGCACCGCCGTCAGGAAAGCGTCGTCGGCTGTGCGGTTAGCTAACGTCGATTGTGGTTCTAGAGCTTCCGCGGATTGCGGAGCGGGTGTCTTCCACGCCTTCTGGATATCTTCGCGGGTCTCATCGCGAACTGCTGTTTGGAGGGTGCGGAATGCGCGCCGCATGGCTTCGGATTCGCTGCCGATCCAACCTTCGTGGAAGGCGATGCGCTCGTGCAAGTCGTGAAACTTCTGGGCGAGGGCAGTGTCGCCATCACCATTCGTTTGACGACGCCGAACGCGGTGTAGCATTTCTCTCCACTCGACTGCTGTTTTGTATGCCTCGCCGTACTGTTGGCGGCGTCTGTCGCGAACTGCAAGCGTCCGTCCGACATAGGCTGAAAGCAGCGCAACGATAAGAGTGCCCAGTATGCCTACGACAGCGATGGCCAGTTTGATAGAGAAGTCCTCCGAGCTGCTAGCAGAGGCCGATGGCGGCGTCGTGGCACCTAAGTAATGCATCATGTTCATGCCGCAGTCCAATCTTCATTACGAAGTGGAGCTTGAATAAGCTCGTCACGTCGCGACTGCCAGTCAGGCAAAAAATCGTCCATAAGTTCCGTGAAACGCTCATTATGGTGACGCTCCAAGATGAAATCGAATGCGTCCAGCGAATCGCCGTTCGTGAATTGCGGGCTGGTGATGGTGTTGCCCTTGCGGATGTCGGCTATCGCATTGTTGTGAAACATCATGTTCACCATGGATAGTGCCCATGTTGCGTTGTCTTTTTCCTGGCCATCGATGGTGGGTCCTTGGCGTGATTCGGCCGCAACCTTTAGGAGTAGTGAGCCCGAACCACAGGTTGGATCGTAGACGGTCGCCGAGCGTGGTGTGTCCGGTGTGACCCCTATTAACTGGGCTATTACTCGCGAGACTTCGGCCGGCGTATAGAACTGGCCTTTGGGCTTGCCAGATTCGGTGGCGAAGTGACGCATGAGGTACTCGTATGCGTCGGCGAGCAGGTCGTCCCCCTCGGTCCGTGATCCGCGGAAGTTGAGTTCTTGAAAGATGGTAACAAGTTTCGCGAGGCGGTCCTGCATCTCCTTGCCCTTACCAAGCTCTTCCACGTCGTTGAAGTCGGCCAGGTCGATGACCTTTTGCAGGTCGTTTGCTCCAGGGAGTTTGGCGATGATCTTGTTGACCCTGTCGCCAGTCTCCTTGTCGCCCTTGACTGCGATCATGTCATCGAAGGAGCCACCGGATGGTACCTCGTTAGGGGAATTAGGGTCGGCCTGAGCCCTGTCGGAGACGTACTTCACGAACAGCATCGTCAGGATGTAGTCCTTGTTCTGGCTGGCGTCCATGCCGATACGTAGCTCATCACAACTCTTCCAAGGTGCGCTGTAGAGATCCAATTTCTTGAGCGCCACAGCCCGTACCCCTTGCATTGATCCTGATTCAGTTGAATTTGCCATGTAGTAGTCTCCATCCACACGACGGCAGCCACTTAGTGTTGGTTTCAATCTACCGGGAGGCAACGACAAACCAGGGGAGGTCGGGCTGTGCGGTGTCTATCCGTGGATAGACACCCATCATCCGACCTAGGACCCATTTTGGGCCTTTCAGGCGTACTCTCCGCCCAGTTGCCGGATACCAAAAATGGCGCCGATTTCTCGACGCCATTTCTGCTGTTTCAACTAAAGTCGATCTACTCAAACCATGGTTCGAATAAAGCGGTTTTGGTCGGGGTGACAGGATTTGAACCTGCGACCTCGTCGTCCCGAACGACGCGCGCTACCAAGCTGCGCCACACCCCGTAACCACTGCCAATCAGCGGGTTTCCCCGCCGGTGAAGCAACTTTACAAGTGTAGACGATGAGGTCCGGTTCCGCGAAACCGGACCTTTGCGCGCCGCCGTCGTCCTAGACCAGCGACTCCTGCCAGGCCGCCTGCAGCTTGGCGAACCGGCCGGTGCCGCCGGTGAGCTCGGCCGGGGTGCCGTCCTCAACCACCTCGCCGGAATGCATCACCAGCACCCGGTCGGCGATCTCCACGGTGGAGAGGCGGTGCGCGATGATCAGTGCGGTCCGGTTGCCCAGCAGGGTCTTCAGCCCGTGCTGGACCAGCCGTTCGCTGGGGATGTCCAGCGAGGAGGTGGCCTCGTCCAGGATCAGCACCGCCGGATCGGCCAGGAACGCCCGGGCGAAGCTGATCAGCTGCCGCTGGCCGGCGGACACCCGGCCGCCGCGCTTGTTCACGTCGGTGTCGTAACCCTCTGGCAGCGCCTCGATGAACTCGTGCGCGCCCACCGCCTGCGCAGAGGCGATGATTTCTTCGCGGGTGGCTTCCGGCTTGCCCAGGGCGATGTTGTCGGCCACCGAGCCGCTGAACAGGAACGCCTCCTGGGTGACCATGACGACGGCGCGGCGCAGGTCCCGCTGCGTGAGCTCGCGCAGGTCCACGCCGTCCAGCAGCACCGAACCCTGAGACGGGTCGTAGAACCGGGCGATCAGCTTGGCCAGCGTGGACTTCCCGGCGCCGGTCTGCCCCACCAGGGCCACCGTCTGCCCGGCGGGAATGTGCAGGTCCATCCGCGGCAGGATCACCGGGCCGTCGCCGTAGCGGAACTCCACGCCGTCGAACCGGATGTCGCCGGAAGCGTGCGCCAGCTCCACCGGATGCTTCGGCGGGCGGACGGTGGGGATTTCCTCCAGCAGCCCGGAGACCTTTTCCAGCGCTGCCGAGGCGGACTGGAAGGAGTTGTAGAACATGGCCATCTGGTCCACCGGCTGGAAGAACCGCTTGGAGTACAGCAGCAGGGCCAGCAGGGCGCCGACCTCAAGGCCGCCGTCGAGCACCCGGAAGCCGCCCGCCAGCAGCACCACGGCCACCGTGGCGTTGCCGATCAGCACCAGCCCGGGCTGGAAGATGCCGTTGAGGTTGATGGAGCGGACGGTGGCGACGCGGTAGTCCTCGGCCAGGCCGTCATACTTCCCGGCGTTGACCTGTTCGCGGCGGAAGGCCTTGACCGCCCGGATGCCGGTCATGGTCTCGATGAAGTGCACGATCAGTTTCGCGGAGGTCACCCGGGAGGCGCGGTAGGCCAGCTGGGAGCGCTTCTGGTACCAGCGGGTCAGCAGGAACATGGGAACAAACGCGGCCAGCAGCAGCAGGCCGGTGCGCCAGTCGAGCAGGAAGATGCTGACGGCGGTGAAGAGCATGTACATGGCGCCCGACGCCAGGGAGCTGATGCCCGAATCGAGCAGTTCGCGCAGCGCCTCCAGGTCCGAGGTCTGCCGGGAAATGATCCGCCCGGAGGTGTACTTTTCATGGAATTCAAGGCTCAGGCGCTGGGTGTGCCGGAAGACCCGCAGCCGCAGGTCCAGCAGCATGGCCTGGCTCAGCAGGGCGGTGGCGCGGACGTAGCCGGCGGTCAGCCCCGCGGCCAGCAGCGCCGCCACCAGGTACGCCACGCCGGAGAGGACCAGCGGCAGGCTGTTGCCCGCCTGCAGGTCCGGCAGGGCGTGGTCGATGCCGTAGGCGATGATGGCGGGTCCGGCCACGCGGGCGGCCTGGGAGAAGACCACCAGCAGCACCGTGCCGATGAACCGGGCCCGGTTGGGCCGGATCAGGGACCCGAGCAGGGCCAGGGAACGGCGGCGGACCGCCTGGTTCTCCTCCTTGCCCAGATGAACGGCGTCCTCGCCGGCGGTGCCCAGCCGGGCGCCGGCGTCGTAGTCCGGGTCCGTTCCCTTGGCGCTCTTGCCGGTCTTCATCGGACCGTCTCCTCGTCCTCGAGGGGCTGGACGACGGCGGAGCCGCCCGCCCCGGTGTTGCCGGCCAGCGGAGTGTCCTCGAGGCCGCTGTCCAGGTCTTCGGGTTCCGTGGGCAGGCTGGCGATCACGTACCGGTAGTGGTCGTTGCCGGCGAGCAGCTCGGCGTGGGTCCCGACGGCGCTGATCCGGCCGTCCTCCATCAGCGCCACGCGGTCCGCCAGGGACACCGTCGAGGGGCGGTGCGCGACCACCAGCGTGGTGGTGTCGGCGAGCACCTCGCGCAGCCGGCCCTCGACCAGCTCCTCGGTGCGCACATCCAGCGCCGAGAGCGGATCGTCCATGATCAGCACCTTCGGCCGGGCGGCGATGGCCCGGGCCAGGGCGACCCGCTGGCGCTGGCCGCCGGACAGGCTCAGCCCCTCCTCGCCGATCAGCGTGTCGGTGCCCTGTGGCAGCGAATACACGAACTCGGCCTGCGCCACGTCCAGTGCAGAGGCAAGCAGCCGGTCCGCTTCGGCGGAGCTGGCCGGTTCCGCGCCGAGCAGCACATTGTCGCGGACGGAGCTGGAGAACAGCGTGGTGTCTTCGAACGCCACGGCCACGATGGTGCGCAGCTCCTTCAGATCCAGCTGCCGCAGATCGGTGCCGTCAATGCGGATCGAGCCGGCGGTGACGTCGAAGAGCCGGGGAACGAGCTGCAGCAGCGTGGATTTTCCGCAGCCGGTGATCCCCACCAGCGCCATGGTTTCGCCGGGCCGCAGGCACAGGTCGACGCCGTTGATCAGGTTGCGGGTGCCGTCCTTGGCATCCGGATAGGCGAAGTGCACGTCGTCGAACACCAGCTCTCCGCGCACGTCGCGCAGATGCACCGGGTTCTCCGGGCTGGTGATGGAGCGCCGGGCGTCCATCACCTCGTAGTGCCGGTCGATGGCCGTCTTGGCGGTGAGCGTCATGGACAGCAGCGGGCCAATGGCCTCCACCGGACCGGCCACGACGGCGGCGGTGGCGAAGAACGCGACCAGCGCGCCGATGCTGAGCGTGCCGTCCGCCACCGCCATGACGCCGACCACGAGGGCGACGGCGAGGGCGGTTTCCGGCAGCAGCGTCACCACCAGGGAGAACTTGGCCAGCGAGTTGGCCTTGTACACCTCGGTCTGGCGCAGCTCCTGGGCCTGTTCCTCGAAGGAATCGAGGGCTTCCCGGCTGCGGCCGAAGGCCTTCAGGACACGGATGCCGTGGACGGATTCCTCCACTGTGGTGGCCAGGTCGCCGGTCTGGTCCTGGCTCTGGCGGGACACCTGCCGGTAGAACCGGTTGAAGCGAAACCCGTAAATGACGATCGGCACGGCCGCGGTTATGAAGATCAGGGCCAGCGGCCAGCTGGTGAACAGCATGACGGTAAAACCGATCACCACCGTCAGCGCAGTGACCACGAGCATGATGGCCCCGAACGCCATCCAGCGGCGGATCAGGTTCAAATCGCTCATCGCGCGCGAGAGGAGCTGGCCGCTGCCCCAGCGGTCGTGGAACTCCACGGACAGATCCTGCAGATGCCGGTAGAACGAGGTGCGCATTCCGGTTTCCACAGTGGTGGCCGGTGCTATGACGAACTGGCGGCGCAGCGCGATGAATCCGGCTTCGAGCACGCCAAGGCCCAGAACGACGGCGGCTGCGCCCCACACGGCCGAGGTGGAACCGCCGGGGCTAAGGGAGGTGTTGATCAGGACCCGGAAAACCTGCGGAATGGCCAGGGCCATGAGGCTGGCGCCGAGCGCGCAGAACAATCCGAGGATCAGGCGCGGAAGAATGGGCCGCAAATGCGGGTACAGCCGTCCAAGGGAAAACCACAATGATGTTTGCGCAGGCATGAAACCTCTTTGTGCGGGTGGAGGGTGCTGCGAAAAGCAGATCGGCCCTTGACGGCTCAATCCTAAGCCTGACCCCGGGACGGATTCGACGGCGGGCCGGAGTTTGGCTCCGGCCGCTGCTGATTGTCCCTGCCCGCCCGCCCTCCGCGAGATGGCACAAAGTGCGTCTCTGAGCGCTGAGACGTGCACTTACTGCCATCTCGCGGGGGTGGGGTGGGGGCTACGCCCGCGGGGTCAGGGTCAGCAGGACGGCTTCGGGGCGGCAGGCAAACCGGACCGGCGCGAAGCGGGATGTTCCGATCCCGGCGGAGACGTTCATCGGCACCTTGCGGCCGTTGTGCTCCCACATGGACACGCCCTTGGCCCGCCAGGTGGGCAGGTCGCAGTTGCTGACCAGGGCGCCGTAGAACGGCACGCACACCTGGCCGCCGTGGGTGTGGCCGGCCAGGATCAGCTCGGCTCCGCCGTCGGTGAAGTAGTTCAGCACCCGCTGGTAGGGCGCGTGGGCGACTCCGATCCGGAGTGCCGGAGTTCCCTCGGCCGCGGGCTCGGGGAAACCGGGGTAGACGTCACGGTCCAGATGCGGATCATCCACGCCGGAGAAGTCCAGCCGGACGCCGCCCAGGGCCATGGAGTCCCGGCGGTTGGTCAGCCCGGCCCAGCCGGCGTCCTCGAAGGCGCCGAAAAGTTCTCCGAACGGCAGGGCCGGCGGCTCCGAGGAGAGCTTCGAGGGGCCGGTGAAGTAGGTGAAGGGGCTCTTCAGCTTCGGACCGTAGTAGTCATTGGAGCCGGGAACGTAGACGCCGGGGAACCGCAGCAGCGGCTTGAGCGCGTCAAGCAGCGGCGGAACCGCGTCCCGGTGGCTGAGGTTATCCCCGGTGTTCACCACCAGGTCCGGTTCCAGCTCCGCCAGCGACTGCAGCCACCGGGTTTTGATGTTCTGGTTGGGCACGAAGTGGATGTCCGACAGGTGCAGCACCCGCAGGGGAGCGCTGCCCGGCGGAAGCACGGGCACCGTTTCGGTCCGGACACCGAACAAGTTGCGTTCGATCAGCGAGGCGTAGCCCAGCGCGGCGGCGCCGGCAGCCGCCGTGCCGCCGGCAATCCACGCCGCCGAGCGCAGGGCTGTGCCCAGGGCGGAATCAGCAGCCATGGCTAGTACGTCTCAGGCTTGGCAAGCAGCTGTTCGTTGAAGAAGCTCGCACCGGAGGCATTCTTGTCGTCTTCCGACTCGTCCTCGCCGGCGGCGTTGCTGTCGGGCTGGTCCTCGCCGCCCTCGTCCTTCTTCTCCTCCGCGGGGCGGGGGGCGGGAGCGGGAGCGGGAGCCGGCCGGGGGGCCTGGGGCACATTGCCCATGATGCTGGCCGGCGGGGCCGTGAACGGGTTGGCCTGGTACTGGTCCGGAATACGCTGGATGAAGTTCTTCCAGGAAGGGCCGGCGATCTTTGAACCGTCGATTTCCGGATAGACCTGGCCGCCGATCTGCTTGCCTTCCATCGAGCCACGTTCGTTGCCCCAGACGTGGTTGCCGAGCCAGGAGGCGGTGACCATGCCCGTGGTGTAGCCCATGAACCAGGTCTGTGACCGGTAGTCATTGGTACCGGTCTTGCCGGCCACCGGCTGGCCAATCTGCAGGTTGTAGCCCGATCCCTTGGTCATTACCTGCTGGGTGGCAGCGTTGACGCCCTGCGCAACTTCCTTCTTCATGACCTGCGTGCACTCCGGTGCCGGAACCTCGAAGGTCCGTCCGTCCGAGGCCGTCACGGATTCCAGGGCGCGGGGCTCGCACTTGAGCCCCTCAGCGGCGAAGGTGGCAAAACCGGTGGCCATGGCCAGCGGGGACGCGTCGCCGCCACCGCCGAAGGACGCCGGCGGGATGGCCTCAAGCGGTTTGTACTCGCCGTCGGCGCTCTTGCCGTTGTGGATGCCGGAGGCGAAAGCTATTTCCTGGAACTTGCACAGATCCAGCTGATTGATCTCAGCCATGGTGATCGTGTTCAGCGAGTTGGCCAGGCCGTCAATCACGGTGGTGTTCCGGTAGTTGGTGTCACCGTAGTTGATGGGCGTCCAGGCTTCGGGGATGCCGTATCGTCCGCCGGGGAGGCAGCTGGCATTCCAGCTGTGGCCGGCCGGATAGGTCCGCTTGCTGCCGTCCAGCTGGGCGTTCAGTGTCTTGCCGGCATCGAGCCAGGCAGCCACCGTGAACGGCTTGTAGGTTGAGCCCGGCTGGAAGCCACCCATGCCGCCCAGCGACTTCTCCGGATTGCCGTCCTGGTACAGGTCAACGTTGAAATTGATCACCGAGTTTCCGGCCCCGGGTTCGGGGGTGTACCGGGTGTTCTGCGCCATCGACAGGATGTTGCCGGTGCCCGGCTGCATCGACACCATGGAATGGCCGATTTCGGCGTCGGTGGTGTCCGGATTGGCGGTCTCGTTGATCGCCGTTTGCGCAGCGCCCTGGATTTCCGGATCCAGGGTGGTGGTGATGCTCAGGCCGCCGCGGTACAGCAGCTTTTTCCGGTCCTCGGCGGTGGCGCCGAACCGCTCGTCGTTGGTGATCAGGTGCGTGACGTAGTCACAGAAGTAGGGTGCCTGCACCGCGCCGACGCAGTTGCTGGGCACCGGTGTGAGGTTCACGCCCAGATCGGTGGCGACGGCGGCGTCGTGCTCTTCCTGCGTGATCCGGCCGGTGCTGAGCATGGCGCCGATCACCAGGTTGCGCCGTTTCAGGGCAACTTCCGGGTTGCCGGTGGGGCTGTACAGGGTGGGACCGTTGACTACGCCGGCCAGCAGTGCGGCCTGCGGAATGTTCAGCTCGGAGGCGGGCACGTTAAAGAAGTATTTGGCAGCCGCCTGGACGCCGAACGTGGTGCCGCTGAACGGAACGATGTTGAAGTAGCCCTCGAGGATTTCGTCCTTGCTGAGCTGCTTTTCCACGGCAATCGCCAGCTTCATCTCCCGCAGCTTGTCGCCGTAGGTCTTCTCCAAACTGCCGCTGAGGACAACGTCCTCTTCGTTCTGGAGGTTGGAGTCGATGATGACGTTGTTTACGTACTGCTGCGTAATCGTCGAGGCGCCGCGCTTGGTGTTGGAGGTGAGGTTGGACGCCAGCGCTCCAACGATGCCCTGCATGTCCACACCGCCGTGCTCGTAAAAGCGGTCGTCCTCTATGGCAAGCATCGCGTCAATCATGTTGGGGGAGACCTCGGCCAGCTTGACCGGCTGGCGGTTCTCCTCATACAGGGTGGCGATGAGCGACCCGTCGTTTGCAAGAATCTTGGAGGGCTCAGCCAGGGTTCCGGCCTCGAGTTCCGACGGGAGATCGTCGAAGAACTGAAGGGAACCGGACGCGGCTGTACCGGCAGCTGCGGCGACGGGAACCAGGAGCCCCGCGGCCAGCACGCCTGAAAGTGCGCTGACGCCAAAGAACGCGACGATCTTGCCCAAAGTGGTCGCCGTGTCAAAAAGGGGTGATTTGCGAGCTGCCATGCGCATCAGTCTACAAGCACGCGTTAGGCTTTTGATTATGAACAAATGGGAATATTTCATCACGCCGCTTCCTCTTCACACACCGGGAGCTGTCCTTAACATGCACGGCGAAGAAGGCTGGGAACTGGTGCAAATCACCCCCGCCCCGAACGGCACCGGAGCTGTGGCCTACCTGAAGCGCGAGAAGCCGTAGTGTCTGAGCGGACGGCAGCGGTTTCGGCCGTCGAGCGGAGACTCGCGGAGCTGGGTCTGGACCTGCCCGGCGTCGCGGCTCCCGTGGCCGCCTACGTGCCCGCCGTCGTTACGGGCAACTACGTCTACACCTCAGGCCAGCTGCCGTTCGTCAACGGCGTGTTGCCTGCCGCCGGCAAGGTGGGCGCCGAGGTGTCCGCCGACGACGCCGCCGCCTACGCTGCGACGTGCGCCGTGAATGCGCTGGCCGCCATCAAGGCCCAGATCGGGGATCTGGACCGGATCAGCCGCATCGTCAAGGTGGTGGGCTACGTGGCATCCGATCCGTCATTTACCGGTCAGCCCGCCGTCATCAACGGTGCATCCGAGTTGCTGGGGAAGGTCTTCGGCGAGGCGGGCATCCACGCCCGCTCCGCCGTCGGCGTGGCAGTGCTGCCGCTGGATTCCCCGGTGGAAGTAGAAGTGATCGCTGAATTTGCCTAATTCCTCCGTACGGCTTTTCCCGGTCCCCCCGTATTTGCGGGGGGCTGCGGAAAGCTGGCTAGAGCACGGTGACCGCACACCGCGCAAGCCCCGCCTGGCCTCGTCGGTGGTGCTGGTGCGGGACGCTCCCCGCGGCACCGAAACCTACCTGACCTACCGGCGCGGCGAGTCCCCGCTGGGCAAGGTCGCTTTTCCCGGCGGCAGCATCGAAGAGGGCGACGACGCCACCGCCGCCGCCTGGTACGGCCCGGCCCCGGCGGCGTGGGCCAAGTCGCTGGGCATCGACGATCCCCGGCTGGCACGGCGCCATGTGGTGGCGGCCATCCGCGAACTGTTTGAAGAAACCGGCATCCTGCTGGCCGGTCCGGACGAGTCAACGCTGCTGGAGGCCAACCGCGGCCCGGAGTGGATGGCCGCACGCACCGCGATCGCCGCCGGAGACGCGTCCTTCCTGGAGCTGCTGTCCCGCCGCGGACTGGGCCTGCGCACCGATCTGCTCCGTCCGCTGTCCAACTGGCAGACGGCCGACTTCGCCCTTCGCCGCTTCGACACCCGCTATTTCGCCGCGGTGCAGCCTCTCGGGCAGGAAACCTCCCTGCTCGAGGGCAAGGGCGTCTGGGGCCAGTGGCGGTCCGCGGCCGCTGAAATCGCGGCCCGGGACATCCCGTCCCTGGGGGACGAAATCGGGCTGCCGGACACCGTGGGGCTGACCCTCGGGGAGCTGACCGTTCCGCAGGTGGAGTTGGTCCTGGAAAAGCTGGCCAGCGCCCGCGGCTGCATCGCTTATTTGGCCTCGCGCCGGCCCGCTGCTGTGTTCCAGCCCGAACTGGTGCAGGCGGACGGCGGCTATTGGCTGGCCGTGAAGCTCAGCGGTGTCGCTGAAGGCTCGGCGCAGCGGGGACGCTGACCCGGATTCCGCCTTGTTAACAGGCCCCGCCCCGGCGCCTGTTAACAAGGCCTCCCGTGAAGAACGGTGACGCCGGTTAACGACGACGGCGCCGCCCCCAACAAAGGGGGCGGCGCCGTCGTACTGCGTGCGGTTAGCCGCAGGCGGAAACCTAGCGGGAGCGCTGGCGCAGCCGCTGGACGTCCAGAATGACCACGGCGCGCGCCTCGAGGCGCAGCCAGCCGCGCTGCACGAACTCGGCCAGGGCCTTGTTCACGGTTTCCCGGGAAGCACCGACCAGCTGGGCCAGTTCTTCCTGGGTCAGCTCATGCGCCACCAGGATGCCGTCAGTTGCGGGGCGGCCGAAGCGGTCCGCCAGATCCAGCAGCGCCTTGGCGACGCGGCCGGGAACGTCCGAGAAGACCAAGTCCGCAAGGGACTCGTTGGTGCGGCGCAGGCGCCGGGCCAGGGCCTGCAGCAGCTGCACCGACACCTCCGGACGCGTTTCCAGCAGCGCCTTCAGGTTGTCGTGCCGCAGTCCCGCCAGGCGGGTTTCCGACACCGCGGTGGCGGTGGCGTTGCGGGGGCTCGGATCGAACAGTGCCATCTCGCCGAAGAGCTCGCCCGGGCCGAGGATGGCCAGCAGGTTCTCGCGGCCGTCGGGTGCCGAGCGGCCCAGCTTGATCTTTCCGGACACGATGAAATACAGCTGGTCGCCCTGGTCACCCTCGCGGAAAACTGATGCGCCGCGCGAAAGGTCGACCTCGGTCAGCTCGTCGGTCAGAGCTGCGAAGACGTCGTCTCCCAATGAGGCGAACAGTGGCGCACGGCGCAGTACCTCGATATCCATGAAATCTCCTGTAAATAGTTGTCCCTTCTATTATCTTCTCGCACTGCGGCCCCATGTGACACCTGTAATAGCTTTGTTCGCCCTCGGATGATAAAAAGGACGCCCCGGCGCTGTGCCCGCGGCACCCCGGGGCGAACTGCTTCCACAGCTTGGGCCGCTAAACTCGGGTGGCAGGGGCCGTCTTCTGACGGTCCCCGCATTGGTCCCCTACCCCGTACTTGGAGCTGTTTGTGCTCGGATTTTCCCTGCTTGACATCATTCTGCTTTTGGCGCTGCTGTTCTACCTCATCGCCGGTCTGCGGAACGGTCTGGTAGTGACTTTGGGCGGCATTGTCGGCTTCGTGGCCGGCGCCGTTGCCGCGTTCTTCGCGATTCCGCTGGTGGCGGCGTGGGTGCCCGACAATGGCTGGCGGCTGACCGCCGTGATCGCCACTGCGGTGGTGCTTGTCCTGGGCGGACATGCGCTCGGAGCCGCTCTGGGCGGCGGAATCCGGCGCTGGCTGAACTTCCCTCCGCTGCGGTTCCTGGACCGGCTGTTCGGCGGTGCAGTGAACCTGGCGGTGTCCGCCTTGGTCATGTCGATGCTTGCGTTCAGCGTGAATACGCTGGGCGTGCCCTTCCTGTCGCAGCAGATCACCTCATCCAAGGTGCTGACCGCGATCGACGAGGCCACTCCGGACCGAGTCCAGGCCTGGACCGCGCAGGTGCGGTCCTTCACCCTGGCCGAGGGCCTGCCGACCATCCTGGACCACGCGGCCCCGGAAACCGTCGTCGCACCCGACGAGGGGCTCTCCTCCGCAGCCCTGCAGGCTTCATCGGAGTCCGTGGTGAAAATCACCGGCACCGCCTACCAGTGCGGGCAGAACCAGACCGGTTCCGGCTTCGTGGTTGCCGACGACCGCGTGATCACCAACGCCCACGTGGTGGCCGGTGTTTCCGAGCCCGTGGTGCAGGTTCCCGACGGCGGAGCGCTGCCGGGCAAGGTGGTCTATTTCGACAGCTCGCGTGACCTGGCGGTGCTGGCCGTGGACAATCTGGAGGCGGATCCGATTCCGCTGGGCGAAGTCCTGCCCAACGACACCACCGCCGCGTTTGCCGGCTATCCGGCCGGCGGCCCGTTCCGCCTGCAGGCGGCCAATGTGGAGCGCCTCTCCGACGTCTCCGTCCGCAACATCTACGGTGCTGCCCCGGAGGTGCTGGAGGTCTACACGCTGGCTGCCAACGTCCAGCAGGGCAACTCCGGCGGTCCGCTGCTGGACATCGACGGGCGGGTGGCCGGGGTAATCTTCGCCAAGACGACCGGCGATCAGCCGATCGGCTATGCCTTGTCGCTGGGCGAGGTGGGTCCGGTGGCCGAGGCGGCCGCCAGCTACCAGGCACCGGTTTCACCCGGGCAGTGCATCTCGGGCGAATAGGCCGGCCTGCCGGACCCGTCGGGGGCGCCGGCGGCCGGCACCGTGCCGGCGCTGCGCCTCAGGCGTTCGCTGCGCCGTCCAGCCTGGTGGCCAAGTAATTCACTGCCATCCCGTAGCCGGCGATCCCGGCGCCGCAGATGACGACGTCGGCCACCGCCGAGACGTAGGAGTGGTGGCGGAACTCCTCACGGCGGTGGATGTTGCTCAGGTGCACCTCGACCACCGGCAATCCGACGCCGGAGAGGGCGTCGGGGATGGCCACCGAGGTGTGGCTGTACGCCGCGGGGTTGATGATGATGGCGTCCGCCAGGCCCGGGGCGCCGTGAATCGCGTCGATCAGGTCCCCCTCGTGGTTGGACTGGATGCAGTCAACCGTCCAGCCGTGCGCCTCCGCCGCGCTCAGGGCGAGGGATTCGACGTCGTCGAGCGTGTCGGAGCCGTAGATCCCCGGTTCCCGGGTGCCCAGGAGGTTTAGGTTGGGGCCGTTGAGGACAAGCAAATTGCGGGTGCGGGAGGCAGTCATGAGTTAACTATGCGCCAACCTGCGCGCCGGCCGCCGCCTCGGCGTTGCGGCGCGTCATCCGGCCCGCCGCCGCCGCACCGATGATGGTCACCACCGACATCAGTGCCAGGACGACGCCGGGGTGCCACCAGGCGCTGTCCGTTGACTGCGCGAAGGCGGAGGTGAGCGCCGGAGCGAATCCGGCCAGGATGCCGGCGAAGCTGTAGGCCAGGGACAGCGCCGTGAAGCCGGTGCGGGCCGGGAACAGGTCAGCCATGAGGCCGCCCAGCGCCGCCCACGCGGCCGTCGGGGCAATGCCGCCGATGAGGATGGTGAGGATGTACGTCGTCTGGTCCGCGGTGCTGATCATCCAGTACAGCGGGAAGGAAATCAGCAGCGTGGCGACGGCGCCGGCGGTCACCATGCGGGCGGAGCCGATCTTCGTGGCCAGCCAGCCGAAGGCCGGAATGGTGGCCAACTGGAGGACCGAGCCCACCAGGGCGGCGTTGAGCACCGTGGTCGCGGACAGGCCCAGCTGTTCGGTGCCGTAGGCCTGCGTGTAGGTGGTCATCAGGAAGTAGGAGCCAATGCCCAGCAGGGACGCCGCCGTGGCGACCAGGACGGCCAGCCGCTGGGTCTTCAGGACCTCGAGGACCGGGACGCGTGCCACTGCCTGATGGCCGGCGACGTCCTTGAAGACGGGGGTTTCCTCGATGGCGAAGCGCAGGTACAGGGCGATGGCCATGAAGGGGAAGGCCATCAGGAACGGCACCCGCCACAGGCCGGCCTCCATGGTTTCCTGCGAGACGTTGGTCAGGAGCAGGAAGGTGCCGGTCACCATGATGGTGCCTACCGGGGAGCCGATCTGCGGAATGGCGGCATAGAGGGCCCGCTTGCGCGGCTCGGCGTGTTCGGTGGCGATCAGGATGGCTCCGCCCCATTCCCCGCCCACGGCCAGCCCCTGCAGCAGCCGCAGGGTCACCAGCAGTGCCGGGGCCCAGAGGCCGATGGTGTTGTAATCCGGCAGCAGGCCAATGGCTCCGGTGGCGGTGCCCATGAGGATTATGGTCCAGATCAGGGATTTCTTGCGCCCGATCCGGTCACCGATGTGGCCGAACAGGACGGCGCCGACCGGGCGGGCAATGAAGCCGATGCCCAGGGACAGGAAGGACAGCAGGGTGCCGATCAGCGGATCGACGTCCGGAAAGAAGATCCGGTTCAGGACCAGCGCGGCTGCCGTTCCGAAGACGTAGAAGTCGTAGGACTCCAGTGCCGTCCCAACGAAGGACGCTCCGGCGACCTTGCGCGCCATTCGGCGCGAGGGCTGCCCGCCCAGAGGGTCGGGCGGAGCGGGTGTGAATTCAGGGGAGGCGGTACTGGTAATAGACACGAGCACTGATTCTGCTACCCCGTGCGCTCCGGTGCCAACTCGGCGAGTCCCGGCTCCCCCAAATGACGGAGCCGGCCGGACCCGTTCAGTGCAGGGCGGCGGCGAGGAGGGCCCGCCCGGCGCTGACCAGGGATGCCGCGACGCCGGCGGGATCGGAAACGTAACCGTGCACCATGGCCCCGTCCCGCAGCATCAGCAGCTGGTCCGCCAGGGCGTCCGGGTCGGGTGCTCCCAGCCGGGTGAGCCTGCCGCTGACTTCGGCGTGCAGCCACTGCCGGTGATCCCGGACGACGGCGCGGACCGGTGAGTTGGCGTCGGGATATTCGGCGGCGGCATTGATGAACGGACAGCCGCGGAAGCCGGGAAGACAGGTCTCGGCGCCCATCGCTTCGGCCAGCTGCAGCAGTCCGGTGCAGGGGTCGTCGCTCAGGTGTTCGGCGGCGGCGCGGACCCGGTCGGTCTGGGCCTGCAGGTAGGCCACCACCAGGTCCTCCTTGGTGCGGAAGTGCCGGTAGAACGTCACCTTGGTGGTTCCGGCGTCGGCGATGATCCGGTCGGCGCTCACGGCGCGGATGCCCTCGGAGTAGAAGAGGGAAGCGGCAGCTTCCAGGATGCGGGCGCGCACCGGGGATGAAGCGGTCATGGATCCTCCTCGGTTGCGGAACGGGCCGAAGACGGCTTTACTGGCCCAAGTAGACGTACTGGTTAGTCTACCTGAACGTCCCCCAACTGAAGGAGTAGCCATGAGCGCTTTGTACACCGCGTCAGCCACCGCATCCGGAGACGGCCGCAACGGAGAGGCCCAGACCAGCGACGGCCAGCTGAAGGTCAACCTGGCGATTCCCGCTGAAATGGGCGGCGCCGGCGACGGCACCAACCCGGAGCAGCTCTTCGCCGCCGGCTACGCCGCGTGCTTCCTCTCGGCGCTGAAGATGATTGCCCGCGCCGAAAAGGCTCCGATCGCCGATGCCGCGATCACGGCCGACGTCAGCATCCACCAGCAGGAAGTCGGCTTCAAGCTCGGCGTTGAGCTGCACGTGGAAATGTCCGGCGTCGACCAGGCCACCGCTGAGAAGCTCGTCGAGTCCGCCCATCAGGTCTGCCCGTACTCCAACGCAACCCGCGGGAACATCGACGTCGAGCTCGACGTCACCGTCGGCTAGTAATCCCCGCCGAAATGGCAGAAGGTGGGGGTTGCCGGGGGGGGGGGCGGGCCCGTGGGGCGGTTGGGGGGGGGGGGGGGCGC
>NZ_JASKLY010000010.1:0-115129 GCF_030125545.1 Arthrobacter sp. zg-Y1219 | reverse complement strand
GGGGACATACCCCCCCCCCTACGGGCCCCGGGGGGGGCGCCCGGGGGGGGCCCCCCCCACCTTCTGCCATTTCGCGGGGCTGTCGGCGCTATTTGCGCATTGACTCCGCAATCTGCTGCATGACGGTGTTGTCGGCGAGAGTGCTGGAGTCGCCGGCCTCGCGCCCCTCGGCCACGTCCTTGAGCAGCCGGCGCATGATCTTGCCGGACCGGGTCTTGGGCAGTTCCGGAACCACCAGGATGTGCCGCGGCTTGGCGATCGGGCCGATCTCCTTGCCCACGTGGTTGCGCAGGGTGGTGACAATGTCGTCGTCGTCCTTGGCGCTGCCGCGCAGGATCACGAACGCCACCACGGCCTCGCCGGTGGTGTCGTCGCGGGCGCCGACGACGGCGGCCTCGGCCACGGAGGGATGGCTCACCAGGGCGGACTCGATTTCAGTGGTGGAGAGCCGGTGCCCCGAGACGTTCATGACGTCGTCGACCCGGCCGAGCAGCCAGATGTCGCCGTCTTCGTCCTTCTTGGCGCCGTCGCCCGCGAAGTACATGTTGTCGAACCGCGACCAGTAGGTCTGCTTGAACCGCTCCGGATCGCCCCAGATGCCGCGCAGCATCGCGGGCCAGGGTTCCTTGATCACCAGGAAGCCGCCGGAGCCGTTGGGCACCGGCTCGCCCATCTCATCCACCACGTCGATGGAGATCCCGGGCACCGCCACCTGCGCGGAGCCGGGCTTGGTGGCCGTGACGCCGGGCATCGGCGCGATCATGTGGGCGCCGGTCTCGGTCTGCCACCAGGTGTCAACGATCGGGGCGGGGGTTTCCTTCTTGCCGCCGTTGGCGCCGATGACGGTGCGGTACCACATCCAGGCCTCGGGGTTGATGGGCTCGCCCACGGAGCCGAGCACGCGGATCGAGTCCAGGTTGAACTTTCCGGGAATGTCCCGGCCCCACTTCATGCAGGTGCGGATGGCGGTGGGCGCGGTGTACAGGATGGAGACCTTGTACTTCTCGACCAGTTCCCACCAGCGGCCCTGGTGCGGGGTGTCCGGGGTGCCCTCGTAGATGAGCTGGGTGGCACCGTTGACGAGCGGCGCGTAGGTCACGTAGGAGTGCCCGGTGACCCAGCCAATGTCAGCGGTGCACCAGTACACGTCGGTTTCCGGCTTGAGGTCGAAGGTGTTCAGGTGCGTGAACGCCGTCTGGGCCAGGTAACCGCCGGTGGTGTGCAGGATGCCCTTGGGCTTGCCCGTGGTGCCGGAGGTGTAGAGGATGAACAGCGGATGCTCGGAATCGTGGCCCACGGCGGTGTGCTCGGTGCTCGCGGCGCCGACGACGTCGTCCCACCACACGTCCCGGCCCTCGGTCCACTCCACGGGTTCGCCGTTGCGGCGAACGACGACGACGCTGGTGACCGTGTGTCCGTCCCGAACCAGCGATTCGTCCACCGCCGGCTTCAGCGCCGTCGGCTTGCCGCGCCGGTAGGAGCCGTCGGCGGTGACGACCAGCTTGGCCTCGGCGTCGTCGATCCGGCTGCGCAGCGCATCGGCGGAGAACCCGCCGAAGACCACCGAGTGCACCGCGCCGATGCGGGCGCAGGCCAGCATGGTGATCACGGCTTCGGGAATCATCGGCAGGTAGACGGCGACCCGGTCGCCCTTGGCCACGCCGAGGGACTCGAAGGCGTTGGCGGCCTTCTTGACCTCTTCGGTGAGCTGGGCGTAGGTGTATGTGCGGGTGTCGCCGGGTTCGCCTTCAAAGTGGATGGCCACCCGGTCGCCGCGGCCTTCCTCGACGTGGCGGTCCAGGGCGTTGTAGGCGGCGTTGACCTTGCCCCCGACAAACCACTTGGCAAACGGGGCGTCGGACCAGTCCAGGGTTTCGGTGAAATCCTCGTCCCAGGTCAGCAGGCTGCGGGCCTGCCGGGCCCAGAACTCAGGGCCTTCGGCGGCTGCTTCCTCATAGAGGGAAGGCTTGGCCACGGCATTCGCGGCAAATTCGGGACTGGGGGGAAAACTGCGGTCCTCGTGGAGCAGGTTCTCCAGTGCATCGCCGTGTTGCTTGACGGGGGACTGTTCAGACATCGTGAACCCTTTCGCTAGCTGAGTGCCCACGGTCCAGCCCGGATCGAGGGGCTGCCGTAGCGTTGAATCAACCCTAGCGCCGATCGCGCCCCGGTGTGTCCACCGTCACAGTCAGGCCCGGCAAAGGGGGTGTTTCTGCGGTGAGCGGTAGGTCACGGCGGGTGCTCCTGCGGCAGTTCGGCTAGTCTGCGGTTCGAGCGTTGACTAGGCTGTGGGAGGAAGCAACCGCTTTTTGAACCGTGCAGGCGGCCCGTCGACGCTGCGGACCGCAGCTAATGCCGGCCCGTTGGCGGCGGTCGTGAATGGAGAAACGCAAATGAACCAGCCCCCCGTTGAAAAGGACACCCGAACGGTGGCGGAGACCCCGGCACCTGCCGAGAACCGTCCAGCCGGCGAGGACAAGACCCGGACTGCAGTCCTGGGCCCGTTTGGCCTGCGTGACCTGGTGGTCGGCGGTTCTGTCCTGCTGATGCTGATCGGTTCCCTGCTGCCGTGGAACGTCTCCTTCGATTTGCAGGTCACGCTCTGGTCGCCGCTGACGCCGCTGTTCTTCCTGGGGATCGGGATCATCCTGCCGCTGCTGGTCGCCGGACTGTTCGCAGCCCGCCGGATGGCGCCGGAGCTGAAGTACCGCATCGGATCGCTGTCCGTGGACCAGTTCGGTTCCGTGGTGGGTGTCCTGGCACTGGCCTTCTTCTTCCTGCAGCTGGTCACCGAGTTCACCGTCGGCACGCTGCTGACGTTTATTGGTGCCCTCGGCCTGGTGGCAGCAACGACGCTCGCCCCGCACATCCCTCCGTTCTCCCGCGAGTTCGATGAGCGCGCCGAGATGCCCGCCCACGTCATGGCGCGCGACGCCGTGCGCCTGCGCCGCCGTCCGGCTGCTCCGGCTGCTCCGGCCACTCCGGCGCGGACCTCGGAGGCCGGTGCGTCAGTGCCCGCCGATGCAGAGGCCGCTTCCGCGGAGTCCCGGCCGGCTGAGTCCCGGCCCGCCGGGTCCCGGTTTGCCGGGATCGGCACCAAGCTCGCGCCGACCGGACTGTTCGGCCGCAAGTCCGACGCCGGCACACCGGCGCCGAACGGCATTCCCGAAGGCAGCGCACCGGCTGCCGGCGCCACGGCCGCAACAACTCCGAGCAGCGGCAACGCTGTCGGCAGCGAAACCGGCAGCAGCGAAACCTCCGGCGGCGAAACCTCCGGCGCCGAACCGGCCCGCAGCGAATCCGCCGCGGTCCGGAGCGCCCCGGCAGCAATCACCGAAGCGGCAGCCCCGGCTCCGCGCCGTGAGAATGCCATCGCCGCTACCACCGTCAACCCAGTGGTTCCGGCCCAGCAGTCCCGGGCCGCCTCGCCCGAAACGTCGCAGTCCGAGGTAAAGCGGTTCGAGGCGGAACCTGCCACGCAGGCATCGCCCCTGATCTCGCCGTCGTCGTCGGGCGACTCCATCAGCGCCACCCGCGAGGAATCCGAGAATGTGGTGGAGGCGTTCTGGTTCGCCGTGGGCACCCCCCGCCAGATTGTCGACGAGCGCACCGGGCTGCCGCTGTTCATGTTCCACCCGGGCGACTGGGAGCTGGGGCTCGAAGACCGCGGCAACGAGTTCCTGGTGCAGGACAAGCGCACCGGCCGCATCGGCGTGCTGCGGGACCTGAGCAACATCGAGCGGGTCGGCGAGGACTCCGGCGAGTAGGCCGGGACCTCTCCCGCACGCAGCACCCAGCAGCAGCACCATCCGATCCGGCGCGACAGAAGGACACGAGGACGTGGTTAAGGCAACCGGGAGTGATCCCTCCCTGCTGGCAATCAAACGCAGGGCGCGGAAGATCAACCGGACGCTGGGGGAGCTGTATCCCTATGCCGTGGCGGAGCTGGACTTCACCAACGCCTTCGAGCTGCTGATCGCCACCGTGCTGTCCGCGCAGACCACCGACATCCGGGTCAACGCGGTCACGCCGGCGCTGTTCGCCCGCTATCCGGACGCCAAGGCACTGGCCGAGGCCGACGAAGCGGACCTGCAGGAGCTGATCCGGCCCACCGGCTTTTTCCGCGCCAAGGCCGCCAGTATCAAGGCGCTGTCCACTCGGCTGGTTGATGAGTACGACGGCGAGGTGCCGGACAAGCTCGAAGAGCTCGTCACGCTGCCCGGTGTCGGCCGCAAGACCGCCAACGTGGTGCTCGGCAATGCCTTCGGAATTCCGGGCATCACGGTGGACACGCACTTCGGCCGCCTCTCGCGCCGCTTCGGCTGGACCACGTCCAAGGACCCGGTGAAGGTCGAGGAGGACGTGGCCGAGCTGTTCGAGCCCAAGGACTGGACGCCGCTGTCCAACCGGGTGGTTTTTCACGGGCGGCGGGTGTGCCATTCCAAGAACCCGGCCTGCGGAGCCTGCGCCGTCGCGGCGCTGTGCCCCTCCTACGGCGAGGGCGAAACCGATCCCGAGAAGGCTCGGAAACTGCTCAAATATGAGCTCGCTCCGGGCCGCGAGGAGCTGCACGCCCGGATGATGGCCGCCGAAACCCGCGCCCAGCTGCGGGCCGCCGGTTACGGACTCGAAGCGTGAGTGCTTACGCGGACCTGAAGGCGCTGGGCGCCGCGGCCGCCGCCCGCACCACCTCCTTCGACGCGAACCTGGAGTTGCTGCGCCGCAGCGTCGACCCGGCCGCGGCCCGCCGCGCCGCCGTGCTGATCCTCTTCGGCAATCTGGACGACAAGCCGTCGGACTTCCGTTCCGCCGGAGTGCCCGACGAACTCGACGTCCTGCTGGTCGAACGGGCCGCAACGCTCAACGACCACCCCGGACAGGTGGCCTTCCCCGGCGGATCGCTCGATGCCGAGGACGCCGGGCCGGAGGCCGCAGCCCTGCGGGAAGCCCGGGAGGAAACGGGACTGGACCCGGACGGCGTCGTCGTGCTGGGCACGCTCCCGGAGGTGGGGCTGCCCATCAGTAATTTCCTGGTGACGCCGGTGCTGGGCTGGTGGGACCGGCCCACGCCGGTGGACGTGGTGGACTACGGTGAGTCTGCCTCCGTGTTCCGGGTCCCGGTGGCGGACCTGCTCAATCCGGAGAACCGGCGGACCGCCGTGCTGAGCCACGGCGCGCGTGCGCACCGTTCTCCGGCGTTCCTGGTGAACGGGGTGCTGGTGTGGGGCTTTACCGGAATCATCCTCAACGCCGTGCTGGATGAACTGGGGTGGACCCTGCCCTGGGACGAGGAACGGGAAGTCATTCCGGACCTTTAGCCTGCGGAAGGGTGCTCGCCGTCGCCGCAGGAAAGGGGACGTCCGGACCGCCCCCGGCGGCCGCTACTTGGCGTCGGCGTAGGAATCCACAGTCACCGCGACCACCGGGAACTCCAGCGGAATCCGGCCGAACAGCAGCCGGGTTGCGGCCGCCGCCGCGTCGCTGACCAGGGCGCTGACCTCCGCGACCCGGGCTTCGGGCACATGCAGCATGACCTCGTCGTGCAGGAAGAACACCAGCTCCCCGGCCGGCGAGGACACCGACGCCGCCCGCAGCCGCCGTCGTATTTCCGCGAGCCAGCACAGCGCCCACTCCGCCGCGGTGGACTGCACCACAAAGTTGCGCGTGAAGCGGCCCTGGGAGCGGGCCAGCGAATCGGCGCGGCGCTGCTCCTCGGCGGATGCGGTCTGCTGGGCGCGCAGCCACCGGTCGGAGACCGGAGGCGAGCTGCGGCCCAGATGGCTGCTGACCGTCTTGCCCGCTTCTCCGGCGCGGGCGCCGCGCTCGACGACGTCGATCGCCTGCGGATAGGACCTGGTCAGGGCGGGCATCAGCCGGCCGGCTTCGCCGGAGGTCGCCCCGTACATGGCGCCGAGCATCGCCATTTTGGCCTGCGCGCGGTCGCCGTTGAAGTTCTGGTCGGCGATGCCCTGGTAGAGGTCCTTGCCGCGGGCCGCGGCGGCCAGCGCGTCGTCCCGACCCAGAGCGGCGAGCACCCGCGGCTCGAGCTGGGCGGCGTCGGCGACGATCAGTTTGTGGCCCGGGTCGGGCCGGACGGCGTCGCGCACGTAGCGGGGAATCTGCAGGGCGCCGCCGCCGCGCGAGGCCCACCGGCCGGACACCACGCCGCCCACCACGTATTCGGGGCGGAACCGGCCCTCGGCCACCCAGGCATCAAGCCAGGTCCAGCCGTTGGCGGTCAGCAGCCGGGAGAGCCGCTTGTATTCCAGCAGCGGGGTGATGGCGGGGTGCTCATGCTGCTGCAGTTCCCAGGACCGGGTGGTTTTCACTTCGATGCCGGCCCGGTGCAGGGCGCGCAGCAGCTCCTGCGGCGAATCGGGGTTGAAGCCGGGGTTGCCCAGTTTGTTCCGCAGCTCAGCCGCCAGCTGTTCCAGCCGGGCCGGGCGCTGTCCCTCCGGCGGGCGAGGACCGAGTTCGGCGGCGAGCATGGCTTCGTGGATGTCGCGCCGCCAGGGCAGGCCCGCGTGTTCCATTTCGACGGCGATCAGGCCGCCGGCCGATTCCGCGGCCAGCAGCAGCGCCAGGCGCTGCCGTGCCGGGGAGCCGGCGACGGCGGCCAGCTGGGCCTGCAGCTCGGTGACCTGATCCTCGAGCGAGGGTCCGCGCTTTGCCGCCGGGTCGTCGAAGCCCTCCAGCTCCTCAAAGAGCGAACTCTGGTTCGGCGCCGGCTGGACCGGCAGCAACTGGCGGGGGAGCAGGTCCGCGTCGCCCTCCGGAGCCTCGGCGCGCAGCGCCTCAATATAGGGGGAGAGCGCGGCGGCTTCGGAAAAGCGCAGGACGCCGCGGACCAGGGCCAGGTCATGGCTGCGCTCGACCCGCACGCCGGCGCGCAGCAGCTGCGGATAGACCTCGCGGGTGCTGCTGAACACCCAGCGGAGGTTCCGCGTGCGGTCCTCGTAGTCGCCGACCACGGCAGCGAGCAGGGCGGGCACGACGACGGCGGGGGCTGCGGAGGGCTGCCCGGCGTCGTCGGTCTCCTGGAGCTGCAGGGAACCGGCGGCAGGAGCGGAACCGGCCGGGGTGAGGACAACGTACATGCTTCCATTGTCCCTGCTGGCCGGGGATGGTCGGTGTGTGCCACCCGCGGCGCGGGGCCCGGGCCTCGGGTGCAGGCATCCGCGGCGGAGCGGGCGGCTTCTCCTGCACAACCGCCTCGGAACCGCCTTTTGTCCCCAGATGCCACGGCTGCCGCCGTGTCCCTGCCGGTAGCGGGAAAGACTCACGGCATGACAGAGGAACAGCTGTGGGTACCGGCGGCCCAGTCCCGCCGGGCCGCCGTGGCGGCACCGGACGGCCCGGGCGGGGGAAGCCCCTCGCGGTCGGAGCGGGGCGCGGGCTCCCGGGCGCCGACCCGCTCCACGTCCCGCGCTGCAGCGGTTCGCCGCCGGGAAACCGAAACGCCGGTGATCCTGGTCAGCCAGTCGCAGCGGCTCACCGATGAAGTATCCCGGGTGGCGGCAGCGGCCGGCCTGCAGCTGGAGGTGCTCGCGGAGGTGCAGGCGGCACTGGGCCGGAACCCGGAGGTGCTGCTGCTGGGCAGCGACCTGGCCGCGCCGGAACGGACCGGACGCTGGCGGCCCGGGGGCGCCGGGAGGCGGGGCACCGAGACCATCCTGGTCGGCACCGTGCAGGACACGGGCTTGTGGGAGGCGGCGGCACGCCTGGAGGCCGCCCGGGTAGCGGTCCTGCCGGCGGCCTCCGGCTGGCTGGCCGAATATTTGAGCCGCCGGCGTCTCCTGGCGGCGGGTTACGTCCTGGGCGTGATCGGAGGCTGCGGGGGTGCGGGGGCCTCCAGCCTGGCGTGTTGGCTGGCCCATGAAGCTGCTGACCAAGGCCTCGGCACCCTGCTGGTCGACGGCGATCCGCACGGCGGCGGGCTCGACGCCAGCCTCGGCAGCGGCGAAGTCCCCGGAGTGCGCTGGCCGGATCTGGCGGATGTCCGCGGGTCGCTGAACCCGGTCCAGCTGATGTCGGCACTGCCCCAGGTCTCCGGATTTGCGCTGCTGTCCGGCACCCCCGGGGTTGCAGCTGCCGATGCGGCGGAGGGAACTGCATCCGCCGAACCGGACGGAGGCGAAGAGGCAGCCGAGCAGAGCATCCGTGCGGTCATGGACGCAGCCCGGGCGGCCTTTGCCCTGACCGTGGTGGACTGCGCCCGGCACCGGCCGGGCCAGCTGTTGTTGTCCTGCGATGCGCTGCTGTTGGTGGTCCCCGGGCGGCTCCGGCCGCTGCTGGCCGCCCAATCCCTGCGCCGCAGCCTGGGCGCCGTTCCCCAGGCAGTGGTGGTTCGGGGGCCGCTGGGGGACGGGCTGGACGAAGCCCGCGCCGCCGACGCCGTCGGGCTCTCCCTCGCCGGCTACCTGCCCGCGCTGCGGAACCTGGAACATGCCGAAGCACGCGGGCTCCTGTTGGAGCGCGGCCGCCGGAAACGGATCCGGCGGGTCACCGGACAGCTGGTCAAACAGCTGGCTCCCGACCTTCCGGAATCGGCCATCCCGGCCCCGGGTGCCCGGCCATGAACCCGCCGCGGGGACGCCGAGCCGCGCTCCCGTCCGCGGCTGCGGACCCGCAGCAGCAGCGGGCCGGAGACGCGCCGATGGTGCGGCAGGTGCGCCGGCAGATGCTCGACGACGGCGAACCCGTCACCCGGGCCCGGCTGGCCGCTGCCGTCCAATCCAGCGGCCGGCTGCTGGGGGCCGAGGGAGCGCTGCGGGCCGTGGACCGGGTGCAGGCTGAGCTGCAGGGGCTGGGGCCGCTGCAGGAGCTGGCGCTGCTGCCCGGCATCAGCGACATCCTGGTCAACGGCCCGGACCGCGTCTGGGTGGACAGCGGCCACGGCCTGGAACTGACCGGGCTGCGGTTTGGGTCCGACACCGAAGTCCAGGCCCTCGCCGCGCGGCTGATAGCGGCCGGGGGACGCCGGTTGGATGACTCCAATCCCTGCGTGGACGTGCAGCTGCGCGGCTACCGGGTACATGCCGTGCTCCGGCCGGTCTCCACGGGCTCCACGCTGCTGTCCATCCGGATCCGGCGGACCCTGACCTTCACGCTGGAGGAACTGCAGGCCGGCGGCACCGTGGATCCGGAAAGCGCCGGCGTCCTGCGGCGCATGGTCGCGGCCCGGCTGAACTTCCTGATCAGCGGTGCCACCGGCACCGGAAAGACCACCCTTCTCTCCACGCTGCTGTCGCTGAGCGATCCCCGGGAGCGGCTGGTGCTGGTCGAAGATGCCGCCGAACTGGATCCGAGGCATCCGCACGTCGTGGGGCTGCAGAGCCGGCACGGGAACGTGGAGGGCACCGGGTCGGTGGACCAGGCCGAGCTGGTCCGGCAGGCGCTGCGGATGCGTCCGGACCGGCTGGTCGTGGGCGAGTGCCGCGGCGCCGAGGTCCGGGAGCTGCTCGCTGCGATGAACACCGGGCACGACGGCGCCGGCGGGACGATCCACGCCAACTCCGCCGCCAGCGTGCCCGCCCGGCTGGCAGCGCTGGGCGCTCTGGCCGGAATGAGCAGCACCGCGTTGAACCTGCAGGCGGCCAGCGCCCTGGACGTGGTGGTGCATCTGGGCCGCGAGGCAGCCGGGCGCCGGGTCGCCGAGATCGCCGTCGTCGCCGCGTCATCCGACGGCCGGCTGCTAACCGTCCCGGCACTGCTGCCGTTCTCCTCCGCAAACAGCCACGGTCCCGGATGGGCGGCGTTGCAGGAACGCCTCAGCCGCGGTGTCGGAAACGGGCCGGCCGGCATGCGGCACGAAACGCTGACCCCGTGACGGGCCTTTGCACCGCTGTGCTGCTGTGGGGCGCTGCGCTGCTGCTGCTGCCGCGTTCCCGCCCAGCGGCAGGGCGCCTTCCGGTGTCCGGCGGGCGGAGGGTGGAGCGGGCCGGTGGGAAGCAGATTCGGCGGCCGGGACCCTCGGCGCGTGCATCGCCCCGCAGAGCCCGTTCCGATGCGCAGGTGCAGGACCTTCCGCTGCTCATCCATCAGCTCACCGGGCTGCTGGCCGCGGGCCGGGCGCCCCACCAGCTGTGGGCCGATGCGGCTGCCCTGCAGACGGGCGGCCCCGGCGCCGCACCCCACGGGCCTCTGGCGGCCCAACTGCTGCCGGTCCTGGAAGCAGCCGCCCAAGCTGCGTCCCTGGGGCTGAGCCCGGTGCCGGTGTTTCGGACGGCCGCTGCGGCCGGCGCCCCACGGTCCGGCCGGGCAGGGAGGATCTGGCGCGGCCGGGGATCGGGCGGGAACGGCGACAGTTCCTCCTCGCTGCACGGGCTGTGGACTGAACTGGCCGCCTGCGTGAGTGTCTCGGAGCGCAGCGGTGCGCCCCTGGCCGGAGTTCTGGGCAGGTATGCGGCGGAGCTGGAAAGCGGCCTGGACCAGCAGGCGGCCCGCGAAACCGCGTTGGCCGGACCGCAGGCAACGGTCCGGCTGCTCACCTGGCTGCCCGTGGGCGGGCTCGGCCTGGGGTATCTGCTGGGTGTTGATCCCCTGGCCGTCCTGGCGGGCAGCCCGCTGGGCTGGGCGGCCGCGGCTGCCGGTGCGGCGCTGTCGCTGATCGGCAGGTTCTGGTCCCGGGCGCTGGTCCGCCAGGCAGCGGGACCCTGATGCCGGGTGTCCTGGTCGCCGTGCTCCTGGCCGGTGCCTTCGCGCTTCTGCTGTGGCTGCCGGGCAGAAGCACCGGGCCGGCGGGGGCCTCCGCAGCCCGACCCGCCCAGGGTTTCGGCCGGCCGGACGCCCCCGGGCAGGCCACCCTCCAGAGCACGGGAATTAGTGACCCGGCGCTGATGCTGGATCTCGTGGCGGCGATGCTGGATGCCGGACAATCCCTGCTGCCGGCACTGGGCGTCTTGGCGGACGTCGTGGATTCCGGGACCGCCGTGTGCCTGCGGCGGGTGCAGGCGGCGCTGGCGTTAGGTGCCCCCTGGGCGGCGGCATGGGACCTGGCCGAACCCGATCCCGTGCCGGCCGCGCCGGATTCCTCCGGCTCGCCGTCGTTCCGGTTCCCGCGGCGAGGTCCGGTGCCGCCCAAGGCTCCGACGGCCCAGCTGCGCGCGGCCCTGACTTTTGTCGCCACCACCGGAGCACCGTCGGCCGCCGTGCTGCTGGCGGAGGCAGCCCAGCTCCGGCGCCGGCGGGCCCGCGAAGCTGAGCGCCGGGCTGCGGCACTGGGCGTCCGGCTGGTGGTGCCGCTGGGGCTGTGCGCGCTGCCGGCGTTTCTGGCCCTGACGGTGGTGCCGCTGCTGCTGTCGCTGCTGCCCGCATTTCCGTAGCGGCTCGGACGGCCGTTGCTCGTCCTTCCCTCCACAATCGACCCGCACCCGACTTGGCGGCAGGCGTTATCCGGAACGGCGGGCCCGTTCCTTTTGGCCCCGGGACGCCGGATGGAGGATCGATTCATCGCTTCGGAGGCCCGGCGCCTCAGAAGCGGGGAAGCCAGTCATGCCAGCGAACCATCAGGAGGAAACCATGTCAGTTTTGAGCAAATCCATCACCACGGCGCAACCGGGCCGCAGCTTTGCCGGTGCGCCGCTCTTCAGCGCCGAAGGAGCTCCAGGGCCTGCGGCCGACGGGGCGCCTTGCGGGTGCAACGCGACCGACAGCTCGCTCCCGCAGCTCTCTGCCGTCCGGTCCGGCCGGGGACCGGGCACCGTCACGGTCCTGTACCCGAAGCTGGAGGCGGACCCGAAACCGGATCCGGACCCGAAGCTGGATCCGGCAGCCCGGGACGGTGCGACTCGGGACAGTGTGACTCGGAACAGTGCGGCGCGGGGGCGGGCGAGCAGGGCGGACCGGCGCCGCCGGAACTTCAGTGACCGCGAAGCGGGCATGGCCACGGCGGAATATGCCATTGCCACGCTGGCCGCCGTGGCATTCGCCGCCCTGCTGGTTGCCGTGCTGGGCAGCGGAGAGGTGCGGTCCCTGTTGATGGGGCTGATCCGCAGCGCGCTCACCCTGGGCTAACCGGTGCGCCGGAAGGATCCGCAGGACTCCTCCCTCGGCGCCGTCACCGCAGAACTGGCTGTGGGACTGCCCGCGGTGGCACTGCTGCTGGCCGCCGTGCTGACGGGGGTCGCCGCAGGGGTGACGCAGCTTCGGGTGGAGGAGGCGGCGCGGGCGGCAGCCCGGGAAGTGATGCGCGGAGACAGCGCCGAGGCCGAGGCTGCCGCCCGGAGGATCGCCGGGGCCGAAGCGCGGGTGACCATCTCGGCCGACGGGCAATGGCTGCTGGTGGAGGTCGGCTCAACCGTGGCCGCGCCGCTGCTGGACCGGCTGCCGCTGGTGCTGACCGCCACCGCCACTGCACTTCCGGAATCGCTGCCGTGAACGGTGCAGCGAGGGGATCCGGGGACGGAAGACCAAGGAGGCAAGGAGATCCACGATGGAGGAAAGGCAGTTCATGGGTCAGGAAGGGCGGTCCACCAGGGAGGAACGGAGGAACATCTGAGCGCGGGGCGGGCACGGTGCTGGTGCTGGGGGCGGGGGTGGTTCTGCTGATCCTGTTCGGCGCCGTCCTGCTGCTGCTGCAGTCGGCGGTGGCGGCCAACCAGGCCGCCACGGCGGCAGACCTGTCAGCACTGGCAGCTGCCGATACCGTGCGGGGCCTGCGGGCGGGGGACCCGTGTGCGGTGGCGGGGGAAGTGGCGGCGCGGAACGGCGCCGCACTGGGCGGATGCGCCGTCAGCGCCGGAGATCAGAGCGTGCAGGTGAACACCGAGGTCGGAGTCCGCCTGCTGCCGTGGCCGGCTACCGGGCACGCCCGGGCGGGCCCGCCCCCGTGAAAGCCGCGCCGGCGGCGGCCGGATCGGCGTCCCGGCCGCGGGCTGAATCCAGCAGCACCTGCAGCAGGGTCACGGCCCCGGCCTTGGAAAGCGGATTGTTCTTGTTGCCGCACTTGGGGGACTGCACGCAGGACGGGCAGCCGCGCTCGCATTCACAGGACCGGATCGCGTCCCGGGTGGCGGTCAGCCACAGCTCGGCAGCCTCGTAGGCCCGCTCCGCGAAGCCGGCGCCGCCGGGATGCCCGTCGTAAACGAAGATGGTGGGCTTCTCCGTGTCGGCGTGCAGCGCCGTGGAGACGCCGCCGATGTCCCAGCGGTCGGAGGTGGCGATCAGCGGCAGCATGCCGATGGAGGCGTGTTCGGCGGCGTGCAGGGCACCGGGGAAGTCGGCCGGAATCATGCCGGCGTTGGTGAGCAGGTGCTCGTCGATGATGAACCAGACGGCCTTGGTGAACAGCTCCTTGGCCTCGAGCTCCAGCGGTTCCTCACCCAGGATCTCGTTGGAGATCAGGGCCTTGCGCTGGAAGGACACCACCTGCGTGGTGACCTTCACGGTTCCGAAGCAGACCCGGATTTCGCCCCACTGCGAGGTCCGCTCAGTCTCCATCACCTCAATCTGGGTGACGTCCCGGGCCTGCGTGTAGAACTCGGGGTTGCCGCGGGTCACCATGGCGCAGTGATCCGCCTCGTTCAGCTCATCAACCATGAAGGTTTGGCCCTGGTGCACGTAGACCGCGCCGGTGTGGGCCTGATACTGGCTCTGCGGCGAGTCCATGGTGCCCAGCAGCATGCCGGTGTCGGACTCCACGATGTTGATCGGCCCGCCGCCGTCGGCGCGCAGATTCACCATGGCGGCGGCGCTTTCGGAATGGGTCCAGAACCATCCCGAGGGCCGGCGGCGCAGATAGCCCTGCTCCACCAGCTGATCCAGCAGGCCGGCGGCGGTGGGACCGAACAGCTCCCGCTCGTCCGGGGTCAGCGGAATCTCCGCCGCGGCGGCGCAGAGGTGCGGGCCCAGGACATAAGGGTTGGAGGGGTCGAAGACTGTGGCTTCCACGGAGATGTCGAAGATCGCCTCCGGATGGTGCACCAGATACGTGTCCAGGGGGTCGTCGCTGGCGACAAAGGCGGCCAGAGCATCCTGTCCGGAACGGCCCGCGCGCCCGATCTGCTGGAACAGGGACGCCCGGGTGCCCGGCCAGCCGGCCACCAGCACGGCGTCGAGCCCGGAAATATCAATGCCCAGCTCCAATGCGGAGGTGCTGGAAATGCCCAGCAGTTCGCCGCTGCGCAGCCGGCGTTCCAGCTCGCGCCGTTCCTCGGGCAGGTACCCGGAGCGGTACGCCGCCACCCGGTCCGGCAGCGAGGGATGCACCTCGTCCAGCAGCCGCCGGGTGATGGTGGCGATGGTTTCGGCGCCGCGCCGGGATTTGATGAAGGCAATGGTGCGGACCTGCGCGGCCACGAGGTTGGCCAGCAGATCCGCGGTTTCGGCAATCACCGTCCGGCGGGAGCGAACACCGTTTTCACCCTTGAGGTCGGTCAGCTGCGGCTCCCAGAGCGCCACGGTGGTGGCTCCGTGCGGAGAAGCGTCCCGGGTCACCGCGGTGACCTCGCCGCCGATCAGCCGGCCGAAGGAAGAAGCCGGATCCGCGGACGTTGCGGACGCACCGATGAACACCGGGTTGGCGCCGTAGTACCGGCAAATCCGCCGCAGCCGGCGCATCAGGTTGGCCACGTTGGAACCGAACACGCCGCGGTAGCTGTGCGCCTCGTCGATGATGACGTACTTGAGCCGGCGGAAGAACCGGGCCCACCAGGCGTGGTTGGGCAGCACACCGAAATGCAGCATGTCCGGATTGGCCAGCACCAGGTTGGCGTGGTCCCGGATCCAGCGCCGGGCGCCCGGGTCGGTGTCGCCGTCGTACGTGTCCGCGCGCACGGTGGGCAGCTGCAGTGCGTTCACGGCGGAGAGCTGATCGGCGGCGAGGGCCTTGGTGGGTGCCAGATAGAGGGCCACGGATCCGGTGGGCTCCAGCGTGACCCGGTCATCCAGCGCGGTGCGGTGGATTTCGTCGAGCACCGGCAGCAGGTAGGCCAGGGATTTGCCCGACGCGGTGCCGGTGGAAATGATCGTGTGTTCGCCGGCGTGCGCCGCCTGCGCGGCTTCGATCTGGTGCCGCCACGGTTCGTGGACCCCCACCCGGGAATACGCGGCAACGACGTCGGGGTGCGCCCAGTCCGGCCACGGCACCGGAACAGCCTTCCGGGCCGGAATTTCGTGGACATGGACCAGCTGTTCCGGGTCGGCGCCGGAGCCGAGCAGGGGGATCAGGGAATCATGTAGGGCCACTGTGCAATTCTCCCACCGGCCGGCGGAACAACTGCAGTTCAACGCGGCTGCTCAGCCGCAGGCTGAACTGCGCGGAACGGTTACAGCTTCGGCTCGAACATCACCACGCTGGCGAGGTTCTCCCAGCCCAAATACCTGTAGAGCTCCAGGCCTTCCGGCGTGGTCACCAGCAGGCCGGCGTCGACGTCGTGTTCCAGCGCCACTGCGGTGAGGGCACGCATGACGTAGCTGCCCAGCCCGCGGCGGCGGAACTGCGGCTCGGTGATGATTCGGTCGTAGACAGCCAGGTCATCCACCACGGCGACGCTGCCGCGCGCCGCCGGCTCGCCGTCGGCCGTGACAATCACGGTCCCCAGCTTCTGGCCGCGCACGGTTTCGGTCTCGAAGCCGTCCAGCGGAACCGGGTCTTCGATGTCCTGCCCGGCCATCTCCAGGAACATGAAGACTTCGTCCGCGGAGCGCACGCTCAGGCCGTGCACCAAGGCGGCGCCGTGGATCTCGTTCATGCTGCTGGTCACGATGGTGAAGAGCCGGCCCGGGCTCTTCCGGGCGGAGGACGCGAGTGCGGCGAACTCATCGTGGGAGGGCTCCAGCGCGAAGTACTCCCAGTCATTGGTCCTGTCATGCAGGAAGGCGGACAGAAAGCGGCCCTCCCGGCGGGTCTGGTAACCGCGGGCCTGCGCCCAGCCGGTGACCCAGGTCTCGAGCAAATCGTCGTTCAGCACTCTCATGGATGAACACTAACGGTGCCGGCAGGCGAAAGGTACGGGTGCTGATGAAATAGCGGGTCTTGGCGCGGTCTACCCTTGATGAGTGGCTTTGAATCGAATTGCACTGTACTACGCCTTCACGCCCCTCCCGGATCCGGAGGCCGTGCGCCTCTGGCAGCGCACCCTCTGCGAGAAACTGGGAATGCGCGGGCGCATCCTCATCTCACCCGACGGAATCAACGGAACCGTGGGCGGGAGCCTCGACGCCGTGAAGGCATATGTAAAGGCCACCCGCGAGTACCCGGCCTTCAAAAAGATGGACATCAAATACTCCGAGGGCGGAGCCGAGGACTTCCCGCGCCTGAGCGTCAAGGTGCGGAAGGAAATCGTCAGCTTCGGCGCTCCCGGCGAGCTCAAGGTGGACCAGGACGGCGTGGTGGGCGGCGGCACGCACCTGCGGCCGGAGCAGCTGCACGAACTGGTCGAGGAAAAGAAGGCCGACGGCGAGGAAGTGGTCTTCTTTGACGGGCGGAACGCCTTCGAGGCGCAGATCGGCCGCTTCAAGGGGGCTGTGGTCCCCGACGTGGCCACCACCCACGACTTCATCGCTGAATTGGATTCGGGCAAGTATGACGACCTCAAGGACAAGCCGGTGGTCACCTACTGCACCGGCGGCATCCGCTGCGAGGTGCTGTCCTCGCTGATGGTCAACCGCGGTTTCAAGGAGGTTTACCAGATGCAGGGCGGCATTGTCCGCTACGGCGAGGCCTACGGCGACAAGGGATTGTGGGAAGGCTCCCTGTACGTGTTCGACAAGCGGATGCACACGGAGTTCACCGAGGACGCCGTCACAATCGGCCAGTGCGTGCGCTGCGAGGCGCCCACGAGCAAGTTCGAGAACTGCTCCAACCCCTCCTGCCGGAAACTCACCCTGTACTGCGCGGACTGCGCCGCGGACCCGCAGACGCTGCGCTGCCCGGACGGCTGCACCGAGTAACGTCCCCGCGAGATGGCAGAAGGTGCGTCTCTGAACGCTGAGAAGAGCACTTAGTGCCATCTCGCGGGGCTGGTGGGAGGAGCGGTGCTAGGCCGTTGCTGCTTCGGCCAGCTGCGTGTCCCGGGGCGTGTCAGCGTCGCGCCGCACAAAGGTGCCGCGGTCCAGGACCACGGTGTCTCCGATGCGGGTCTGGAAGACGGCTCCCGCATCGGTCTTCCAGATGCTGGTGGTCAGCTCGTCGCCGGGAACCACCGGTGCCGCAAACCGGACGTTGAGGGAGCCGAAGGCATCGGCGTCGGAATCGGCCACGCCTTCCAGCACTGCGCGTCCGGCGAAGCCCATGGTGCACAGCCCGTGCAGGATCGGCTTCTCGAAGCCGACCATCGCTGCGAGGGCCGGATCCGAATGAAGCGGGTTGCGGTCCCCGTTGAGACGGTAAAGCAACGCCTGGTCGGGTGTGGTTTTTTGGATGTCCACAAGATCGGCGGGCCGCTCCGGCAGCTCCCATCCGTCGGAGGGGGCCGGTGCTGAACCGAAGCCGCCCTCGCCGCGGATGATCATGGTGGTGACGGAGGCCGCCACGGTCTCGCGGGTCTCGGCGTCGAGCAGATCAGTGGTGAGCTCGATAACGGCGTTCTTGCCCTTGTCGTAAACGGCGCTCATGAAGCTGCGCGGAATCACGGTGCCGCTGGTGGCCAGCGTGCGGTACACGGAAATGGCCTGGCCGCCGTGCAGGATGGAGGACAGCTTGAAATCGCCGAGCTCGTCCATGGATCCGCCGGATCCGCCCAGCAGCACCGCGAAGGTCGGCAGCACGCTCTGTTCAATGTCGCGGGAGTTTTCCGTGGTGAAGGCGAGGTTGGCGGTCTGGTCCCGGGCGCCAGCCCCCACGCTCAGTGCGTAGAGGAGTGCGTCCTTGGAGTCCCAACTGACCGGAGCACCCTCGGAGACCTTCCCGATGTTCTGCGTATGGATCGCCATAACGTTCCCTCTTTCAGGAGTCTCACGGGCCGATGTCCCGTGCGGTTTGCCGGCACAAAAATGTGTCGCCGGTTACTAAAAATTACTATAACGAAGTTCTAAATTCCGGTCGTTGCGGCATTCGGAGGCGGTCAGGCCGAGGCGGAGACCACGCCCTCCGGATCCGCTGCGGTGCCGCGGCGGAGGTCGCGCTCGCCGACCGTTTCCGGTACCCACTGCGCGGGCGTGCGGCGCAGCATCAGTGCCACCACCACTGACAGCGCGGCAAAAACAAACACGAAGATAAAGGCGGCACTGATGCCGTCCTGTGCCACGGCCGTGGTCGCCGGATCCGTGTGCCTGGCCAGGATGAAGGCGCCGATGGCGACGGCGGCGGACTGGCCGACGTTGCGGATCAGCGTGTTGGTTCCGGCGATTTCCGAGGTGTGGGACTCCGGCACCACCTCGATGAGCAGGTTGGGCAGCGCTCCGTAGGCGAGCGAGATGCCGATGCCGTTGAAGACCATCGCCACGGCGAACATCACGACGTTGCCGTAGGTCAGCAGAATGACCGGAACGACAAGGGCCACCAGTGCCAGACCCGCGATAAACACCGTGCGGGCGCCGTACCGGAAGGCGAGTTTTCCGCCCAGCGGTGAGAAGAAGTATCCCACCAGCAGGGTGGTGCTGATCAGGACACCGGCTGCGGTGGGCGAGAAGCCCAGCCCATAGCCCAGCGACGGCGGCGACTGCATGATGAGTTGCGCGGGAACGTTGCCGCCGCCGAGGGGGCCGACGGCGGCGAGCACGGTCGCGGTCATGGCCAGGGCTATCTGGCGGTTCTTGAACATCCGCAGGTTCACGATTGGCGACTCCACCCGCAGCTCCCACCAGGCCCAGACAGCGGCAGCGGCGATGCCGATGCCGATCAGGCCGATGAACTGCATCGAAGCGAAGCCGGTCTTCGAGCTGCCGGAGAACCCGAGCAAAATGGCGCTTACCGCGATGGGGAGCAGGACGGCGCCGAGAAAGTCCGGTTTGTCCTGGCTGGGAATGATGGTGTCGCGCGGAATGACCAGCTGGACGCTGGCCGCGGCCAGGATCGACACCACGGCTGCAAAAACGAAGATTCCGTGCCAGGAGAAGGCGTCAATCATGAATCCGGCGATGAGTGCGCCGCCGGCGCCGGCGATGAGCGCCGAGGCGCCGACCATCGAAATGCCGACCGGAACCCGCTCTTCGTCGAGGTGTTCGCGGGCCAGTCCGAAGGCCAGGCCCAGTACAGCGCCGGTGACGCCCTGGATCGCGCGTCCCAGGATGATCATTTCCAGTGAGCCGCCGAGCAGCGAAACGATGGAGCCGATGGCGGCGATGGCCAGAGCGATGACCATGACCTTGCGCCGGCCGTACAGATCGCCGAAGCGTCCGCCCAAGACTCCGGCGGAGGCCGAAACCAGCAGGAATGCGGTGACCACCCAGGCGACGGTATTGGCATCGACCTGGAAGTCCCGCATGAGGGTCGGCAACGTTACGTACATCATGGACAGTTCAAAGGCCGAGACGATCTCGGCCAGAACCAGGACAAGGACAATCGGGGCGAATCCGGGGCGTTTGAGCGCCCGCGTGGTGGAGGACATCGGCGTCCCGCCTTTCGTGGAAGGGATAAACCAAACCGCTGGCATGCACCGCGTCGGGGACGTGATGCATGCCAGCGGCTGGCTCTGGTCCGGCAGAGTCGGCGCTCTGCCGGACCAGGGGTGCAGGAGTTAGGCCGAAGCGGAAACGATGTCTTCCGGATCGGCGGTGGTGGTGCCGCGGCGGATGTCGCGTTCCCCCACTGTCTCGGGGACCCACGGCTTGGGATTGCGGCTCAGCATCAGTGCCATGACCACTGCCAGCACTCCGAAGACCAGGACAAGGATCAGCGCGCCGCTGATGCCCTCCTGCGAAATGGCCTTGGTGGTCGGGTCGGTGTTGCTGGCGAGGATGAAGGCGCCGATTGCGATGGCGGCGGACTGGCCGACATTGCGGATCATGGTGTTGGTTCCCGCTGTTTCCGAGGTGTGGGATTCCGGCACGACCTCGATGAGCAGGTTCGGCAGCGCACCGTAGGTGAGGGAGATGCCGACGCCGTTCATGGTCATGGCGAGCAGGTAGACGATCGTGTTGCCGTAGGTGAGCAGGATGACGGGAATGGCCAGGGCCATCAGCACCAGCCCGGCGATGAAGACAATCCGGGCGCCGTAACGGAAGGCAAGTTTTCCGCCCAGGGGCGAGAGAGCGAAGCCAACGAGTGCGGTGAGGCAGATGAGGACGCCGGCCGAGGTTGGTGTGAGGCCCAGGCCGTAGCCCAGCACTGAGGGGGACTGCATGATCATCTGCGAGGGAACGGACACTCCGCCCAGGGGGCCGATCGCGGCGAACACCGTGGCGGTCATGGCCAGGGCAATCTGCCGGTTCTTGAACATCCGCAGGTTCACGATCGGGGATTCCACCCGCAGCTCCCACCACGCCCAGACTGCGGCAGCGGCGAGGCCGAGGCCGATCAGACCGAGGAACTCCACCGACATGAAACCGGTCTTTGAGCTGTTGGAAAGACCCAGCAGGAGAGCGCTGACCGCGATGGGCAGCAGGATGGCGCCGATGTAGTCGGGCTTGTCGCTGGTGGCCGCGTTGGTGTCACGCGGAATAACCAGCTGGATGGCCAGCGCGGCAATGACCGCGAGGACGGCAGCGAAGACGAAGATTCCGTGCCAGGAGAAGAGATCGATCATGAAGCCTGCGATCATCGAGCCGCCGGCGCCGGCGATGAGGGCGGAGGCACCGACCATCGAAATGCCGACCGGGACCCGCTTCTCGTCGAGGTGCTCGCGGGCCAGCCCGAAGGCCAGGCCCAGAACCGCACCGGCCACACCCTGAATGGCGCGGCCGAAGATGATCATGCCCAGGGATCCGCCGAGCAGCGAGATGAGTGAACCGATGGCGGCGACGACCAGGACAATGACCATCACCTTCCGCCGGCCGTACATGTCGCCGAAGCGTCCGCCCAGCACTGCGGCGGAGGCGGAAACCAGCAGATAAGCGGTGACAACCCAGGCGACGGTGTTGGCGTCCACCTGGAAATCCCGAATCAGGGTCGGCAGCATGACGTACATCATGGACAGTTCAAAGGCTGAGATGATTTCGGCCAGAACCAGGACTATGACAACTGGTGCGAAGCCTGGACGCTTGAGCGCCCGTGTGGTGGAGGACATCGGTGTCCTGCCTTTCGTATGAGGTCAAAGAATGCGACGCCGGCCGACGGATATCGGGCTGCGGTGGAGCAGACGATCTTTGGAAAGGTGGTGCGATGCTGCGGTGTTGTGTTGCGTGGTGGGGTTTGGGGTTAGCCGTTGCCGTAGGCCACTGATTTGGTCCAGAAGAACTCCTCGAGTCCCTCCAAGCCGCCTTCGTTGCCGGTGCCGGAGTGGCCGATGCCTCCGAAGGGGCGTTCGGCCACCGCATTCATGGCACCGTTGACGGTTACCTCACCGGTTTCCAGGGCTTCCGTGACGCGGATGGCGCGGCGAGCATCGCCGGTCCAGATGTAGCCCGAAAGCCCGTAATCGGTGCCGTTGGCCAGGGCGATTGCCTCGGCCTCGTCACTGAAGCGGGTGATGGCCAGCACCGGTCCGAAGACTTCCTTCTGGGCCAGCTCGCTGGACGGAGCCACGTCGGCCAGGACGGTCGGCGGATAGAAGAACCCGTCGGCCAGATCGCCGGCGAGCCGCTGCCCGCCGGTGACCAAACGCGCGCCCTCTTCCTGGGCCCGGCCCACCATCGAGTGGATCCGCTCGATGGCGGCCTCGTTGATGACCGGCCCGCAGACCGTGCCGATGTCCTGGGGATCACCGACGGGGAAGGAGGCGGCGATCTGGCCGATCGTCGCCACAAACGCATCGTAGATCGAGTCCTGGACCAGCAGCCGGGTGGGAAGCGCGCAGGCCTGGCCGCTCATGATGCCGAAGGCCATGAACGTCGAGTGCATGGCTGCCGCCTCGAGGTCAGCGTCGGCGAAGACGAGGTTGGCGGATTTTCCGCCCAGCTCCAGCACCACCGGCTTGAAGGTCTTCGCGCAGGCAGCGCTGATTTTGCGTGCCGTGTCCGGGCCGCCGGTGAAGGTCACCTTCTTGACCAGCTTGTGCTCCACCAGGGCCGCTCCCGCCTCGGGACCGCCGGGAATGACGTTGAACACGCCGTCCGGGATGCCGGCCTCGGTGACCAGGTCGGCGAAGAGCATGGCGCTGAAGGGCGTCAGTTCGCTGGGCTTGACCACCACTGTGTTGCCTGCGGCAAGAGCAGCGGGAACCTTCATGGCCAGGGACATCAGCGGAGCGTTCCACGTGATGATCGCGCCAATCACGCCGTACGGCTGGCGCAGCGTGTGCCCGAAGGACCCACCGGCGCCGACCACCGAGGTGATCCGGCCCAGCGGAAGCTTGTCGGCCCAGCCGGCGTAGTACCGGATCCAGTCCGTGGCTGCGGTAACCGTGGGATACGCGTTGGAACGGGCAATGCCGTTGTCCGCGATCGCCAGCTCCACGAAGTCCTCGGTGTGTTCCTCCACGAGCTGCGCCAGCTTCAGGAGCGCCTTGGACCGGGCTCCGGCGGGCGTGGCCCGCCACACGGCGAAGACCTGATGCGCGGCGTTGACGGCGTCGTCGACGTCGGACACACCGGCCAGGGGGACCGGTGCACCGGCCTTGCCGGTGGCGGGATTGATGTGGGTGTGGACGCCGGCGCCGGTGGTGCGCGCCTCGCCGCCGATACGGAGGGTAACGGGCGGCAGGACAAAATCGGTGGTGGTTGTCATGTTCAGATCTCCGGTTCGTAGCGCAGCATGGTTATTCCTGCTTCGGGGTAATCACAGAACACGGGCTTTACCCGCATGCCCACCTTGATGTCATCGTGGGACACGTTGACCAGTTCGGTGGAGAATTTCGGACCCTCGTCCCACTGCACGACCGCGAGGACGAGGGTGCCCTCGTTGGCGAAGTGCGGGGCCACCGGGCGGGTGGAGATGGTGTACGTGTAGAGGGTTCCGGCTCCGGAAATCTCCCGCCACTCCAAGTCATCGGCCAGGGTTCCCGGGGCCAGCGGCCGGGGGTAGAAGATGTACTCGCCCAGCGAGGGGGAGTACTGGATGCGGACCCGGTGCTCGGCCAGCGCGTCCCAGAACGGCTTGGTCAGCGGGGTCGGAACCGGCATCGGTCGCTGCAGGACCGGCGGGGTGTATGCGGTGCTCATGGTGTGTAGTCCTATTCGCCTTCGAGGATCAGTGCCGTTTGTTCGCTCATGATGCCGCCGTTGCCGGTGACAAAGGCGCGGTTGCACTCAGCAACCTGTGCCTCGCCGGCGCGGCCCATGATCTGGCGCACGCCGTCGATGACGTGGTGCATGCCGCCGGCGATGCCCGCCTGGCCGAAGGAGAGCTGCCCGCCGGCGGTGTTCATCGGGAAGTCGCCGCGGAAGGTCAGATCGTGTTCGCTCACGAACTGCATGCCCTTGCCCTTCTCGGTGAAGCCTGCGTCCTCCAGGCTCATCAGCACCGTGATGGAGTAGCAGTCGTAGATCGAGACCATGTCCACGTCGCTGCGTTCGATGCCGGCCATGGTGAAGGCCTGCTCCGCCGCGTGAATCATCGGCGAATGCATCAGGTCCTTTGCATAGGTCGGAGTCTTGTAGGGGACGCGCTCGCCGAAGCCCTTGACCCAGACCGGGCGGTTCTTGGACTTGGCGGCCATCTCCGCGTTGCCGATGACAATCGCCGCACCGCCCTGGCACGGCATGACGATTTCGAGCATGTGCAGCGGGTCGGCGACCATGGGCGAGGCCAGCACGTCGTCGATGGTGATCGGCTTGCCGTGGAAGATGGCCCCCGGGGTGGCGCAGGCATTGGTGCGCTGGTCCACGGCGATCTTGGCCATGGCCCGCTCGTCGTAGCCGAATTCGTGCCCGTAGCGCTTGGCGATCTGGCCGTAGGGTCCGTTCTGCCCCAGATTGCCGTACGGGATTTCGAACTCGGCCTGCGGGGAGCCGTAGGCGTTGGAGGAGGCACCGAAGTACATCTTGTCGTCCATCACGTAGGGCTTGCGTGCGTCGGTTGGCACGTCGTGGGTTCCGGGGAAGGTGACCAGCACGGCGTCGCACAGTCCGAGTTCCACGGCGGCGGCGGCCCGCCAGACCGCTGCGGCGGAACCTGCCCCGCCGAGGTCGACGATTTCAGCGAAATTCGCGTTGATGCCCAGGTACTCGGTGATGGTGGAGGGCACAAACATGTCCGCTTCCCCGATCAGGGGTGTCACGATGCCGTTGACGTCCGTGGCGTCCAGGCCGGCGTCGTCCAGGGCGGCCTTGGAGAGCCGGGCCCACTGTTCCAGGTTGAAGGTTTTTTCACGTGCGAGTTTGCGTTCTGGCGGCAATTCGTAATAGCCAAGGATTGCGGCTTCTCCACGAAGTCCCATAGGTCTGTTCTCCTCATTGGTGGTGTGCAAAGGCGGACGGCGTGGTGCCGGTGCCTTGGAGTTTTCGGATGCTTTGACGGGCCTGGTTATCCGGAATGTGCCGGAGCCGGAAGCCGCAGGGACGAAATCCGAATTCCGAGCTCCGGATGGAATGTTCCTGCCCCGAGTGCTTCGAGCAGGCCGGCGTGTTCGGGCCCGTGCCAGGGTTCGTCCGCCGCCACGAAGCCCAGGGCCCGAAGGCCCGAGACGCCGGTGGAGTCAGTGGTTTCCTGCAGGACCAGGTCCGCACCCTGGGACCACCGGAACCCGCCGGCCGCCGGTTCGCCGGCGCGCAGGGGCAGTGAAAAGGCGACGGCGCCCAGGACGTCCCGGAGCACGTACTCCGCCCGCTGCAGATTGGTAACCAGGCCGAAGACCACGGGCACCCGGGCCTGCGGGGATTCGGTTTCCACCCAGGGACAGGCAGTGTTGAACTCGTTGTCCTCGGTGATTTCCTCCAGGGACTGGGACGTTTGAACCATCTGGGTCAGGAATCCAAGACCCGTATCGCGGGGATGCAGGAACGCTTCCTGCCACTGCGGGTATTCGGTGTTGACGAGGATCGGGTTTATGCCTGCCGCCCGCGCCCCCGCGATGGCAGCGGAAATGTTCCGGACCTTGAAGGTGATGTGGTGCGGTGCCGCTTGCCCGCCGTTCTCGGAGAGGAAGCGTTCCACGAAGGACTCGGGTGAGCTGCCCGGTTCCAGCAACTCCAGCCGCATGTCCTCCGCCAGGGCAACCTGGCAGGGGCTGAAGGCCGGCAGGCTGAAGCCGCTGGCGAAACGCGCCCCGAGCTCCCGATGCAGCAACTCTCCGGCGGCGCCCCACGCGGGAACGGCGAAGGCGACGTGGTCGAGCTCATGGGCGCTCATGAGAACGCCCGTCGGGAAGCAGGGGCTAGCGTCGTTCGGCTTCGGCCTGTTCGAGCCTGAGCCCGATCATTGCCACAAAGCGGTCCAAAACCCGGGTGGCTTCGGGAACGGTCTTGTTGCCTGCCAACACGCGGGAGACCAGATCCATGAGGACGGCCCACACCATGGCGGTGACATCCGCAGCCTCGTCCGGCGACAGGGTCGAGAAGTCGGCATGAAACGGTTCCTCGAGGACCAGCACCAGCTGCTCCATCAGTTCGCGCACTTCCGGATCGGAGGAGGTGCGCAGCATGAGGATCGCCTTGTAAAAGTTCGGCTGCCGCTCGAAGGCAGCCAAAGCCTGCTTCAGGCGCCGGGCAACCCGCTCCGTTGTGCGCAGGCCTTGCGCCCAGCCCTGGTCCGCGGAATTGAACGGCACGCCCCAGTCGTAGACGACGTTCGCGTACAGGTGCTCCTTGGACGAAAAGTACCGGTACAGCGTTCCCAGCGCCACGTTCGCCGTGGACGCCACGTCGCGGATCTGGATCGAGTCGTAGTCGCTGACGCGGAGCAGTTTCTTCGCGGCGTCCAGAATCCGTTGCCTGCGTTCCACCTGGTAGGCGGGAAGCTCGGTGGTTTCGCGTGTGAGTTGCCGAACCATCAATTGCCTCCTGCTGGGGAATCCGGTGGACACCCAAAACTACCACCGCCGTTTGGCGTCCCGAGATCCCGCACACCGCGTTACCGGTCCTTCCAGCGGATCAATGCATCCAGCGCCTCAATCTGGTTTCCGGCCACCCGCAGCGGGTTGATTTCGAGTTCCTCGAGCTCATCGCCGAGCCCCACGGCAACCTGCGAAATCTCAAAGATCACCGCCGCCAGCTCATCCAGATCGGTGGGCTCGCCGCCGCGGAACCCGGTGAGCAGCTCAATTCCCTTCAGCGATTCAAGCATCCGGCGAATTTCCGCCGGTCCCACCGGGAGCAGACGCACAGCGGAATCCTTGAGCAGCTCCACCATGACGCCGCCAAATCCAACCGCGAGCACCAGGCCCCACCGCGGATCCCGGACAACTCCCACCAGCAGCTCGGTGCCGGCCGGCCGCATCGGCGAGACGGCCACGCCCTGGATCCGGGCCTCCGGCGCCAGCTTGGCCACGGACGCCTGGATGAACTGGTAGGCCTCGGTCACCGCTTCAGCATCCTGCAGCATGAGCCGGACGCCGCCGACCTCGGTCTTGTGGGCGATATCTTCGGAAGCGATTTTCAGCACCACCGGGTAGCCCATGGATTCGGCGGCGGCCACCGCGTCTTCTGCAGAGGCGGCAATGGCGGCGGGAATGTACGGCACCCCGTGGCTGCGCAGGAATTCTCCGCTCTGCACCTCGGTCCACTGCTCAGCGCCTTCCGGCTTGGTGATGGCCGGCGCCGCGGGCAGCTCGCCGTCCGAGGCCAGCTCGGCGGCGCGCTGTCCCCACCAGGCGCTGCGGGCCGCGGCCGGGATGCCGCGGTCAAAGGAATCCGAGGCGTGCGGGTAGCCGTGCTCGGCGGCAAAGGCGCGGCCGAACTCCGTAACCTCGGTGGGCAGGAAGCTCATCGCGATGACCGGCTTGGGAGAGGACGTGAGCTGGCGCAGCATTTCATCCTGCGTGGGCCGGCCCATGTCCGCCATTGCCTGGTTGGCCGGCCACGATCCGTTGACCACCACGAAGTCGTAGTTGGGGTCGTCGATGAAGCACTGGGCGGCCTTGGTGAGGATGGTCGGGTCAACGGAGACGTAACCGGTGGTGTCCATCGGGTTGTTCACGGTGGAGAAGGTGGGCAGTCCGGCATCGTGCAGGCCCTGCACCGTGTCCTGGTGCGGGGCAGGCAGCTCCAGCCCGGCGGCGTCGGCCTTGTCCGCCACCAGGGCGCACATGGCGCCGGAGCCGGTGATCACTGCCATCCGGGGCCCGGGAAGGGCGCCGTAGGCTTCGATCAGGCCTGCCGTGGCGACCAGGTCCTCGATGTTCTCGACCCTGATGACGCCGTACTGCTTGCAGGCGGCGTCGATGACGGTGTCGTCGCCCACCAGCGAGCCCGTGTGGGCTGCCGCCACCCGGGCTGAGGCCTCACTGCGGCCGGCTTTGAAGATGACGATCGGTTTGCCGGCGGCCCGGGCGCGGTCCGCGACGTTGAGGAACTGCGCCGGATCCGAAATCTGTTCCAGGTAGGCGGCAATGACCTTGGTGTTGGGATCGTCGACGAGCACGCTCATGACATCGATGGCGGAGATCATCGCCTCGTTGCCGACGGTCACCGCAGTGGAGCAGCCCACGCCCCGTGATGCCATGTAGGGCAGCAAGTAGATCGCCAAGGCACCCGACTGGCTGGCGATGCCCACACCGCCGCTGATCATGGGCATTTGGGTCATGTGGCTGAAGGCCGCGACCTTGGCGTGGGAGTTGATGAAACCAAGGTTGTTCGGCCCCAGGATCAGCTGGTCGGCAGCACGTGCGTTCTGCACCAGACGCGCCTGCAGGGCGGCGCCCTCGGCACCGGCTTCTCCCAATCCGGCGGCCAGCAGGATCAGGTTGCGGATGCCCTTGACCCGGGCCTCCTCCAAAATGTCTTCGAGCGAATTCGTTCCCGTGAGCACGATCGCCAGGTCCGGGGTTTCCGGCAGATCGGCCAGCGAGGCAAAGCTGGTTTGGCCGTGGCAGTCCTCGCCGCGGCGGTTCACCAGGTAGAGCTCTCCCTCGAACCCGCCGGAGACCAGGTTGCTGTACGTGAAGTGGGACCAGGTGGACCTGGTGTTGGCCCCCACTATGACGATGGACTTCGGCTCAAGAAGTTCCCGCAGCCGGGTGGAATCGAGGTTCTGGGTACTGCCGGTTTCGCTCGTCAACGTTGTCATGCGAAACGCTCCTTTCGGTGAAACATGGATGTGGTTTCCCGGCTCGGGCCGGTAGGGAAGGATCCGGAGGGCTAGCTCCGGGGGAGGCCCAGGATGCGTTCGGCAATGACGTTGAGCTGGATTTCGACTGTTCCGCCGCCGATCAGGACCTGCGGAACGGCGAGCTGGCCGGTCACTGCATCGCCCGGTGCCGAGGCGAAGAGCGCACCCGGTCCGGCCAGCGCCAGGACGTGGGACGCGGCCTCGCGCGTCAGCCGGGCATGGGCGACCTTGGCCAGCGAGGATCCCGCTCCGGGTTGCATGCCGTTGACCTGGCGCAGGGTCTCCCGCAGGTTCAGGGCTCCGATGGCCGAGCTGACGGCGGCAATGCGGCCGAGCGAGGTGAAGGCAGCGTCCTCACTGCCGGAGTACCTGCCCTGGCTGATCATGGTGCGCAGCGCCTCTTCGGTTCCCACCGAAACGCCGGAGGAAATCTGGGTCCGTTCGTTCTGCAGCGTGGTGGCGGTGATGCGCCAACCCTGCCCGGGTTCTCCGAGCAGATAGGCATCGGGAACGAAGACCGAATCAAGGAAGACCTCGTTGAATTCCGCGTCGCCGGTTGACTGCTTCAGGGGACGGACTTCCACGCCGGCGCTTCGCATGTCGATGAGGAAGTAGCTCAGGCCCTTGTGCTTGGGCACGTCCTTGTCGGTGCGGGCCAGGCAGATGCCCCAGTCGGCCTCATGGGCGCCGGACGTCCAGACTTTTTGCCCCTTCAGCTCCCAGCCGCCCTCCACCTTGACGGCGCGGGTGGCCAGGCCGGCCAGGTCGGAGCCTGCGCCGGGTTCGGAGAAGAGCTGGCACCAGATCAGCTCGCCGCGCAGGGTCGGCAGCGCGAACTGCTCCTTAACAGCGTCGCTGCCGTACGCCAGGATGGTCGGCATCGCCCATTCACCGATCACGGAGGAGGGCGGCGTCAGCCCGCGGCGTGCGTACTCCTGGGAAATGACCACCTGCTGCGCCGGTGTGGCGCCCAGTCCGTAGGGTGCCGGCCAGTGCGGGGCGGCGAGCCCCTCCTCGGCCAGGAAGGTCCGCTGCGATCCGCGGGAGTACCAGCGGCCGCCGTCGTGCTCATTTGTCAGGGTTTGCGCGCGGTCCAGCAGCTGGCCGATGCGTGCGCGGAATGCCGGGTCTTCATCCGGCAGCTCGATGTCGATGCGGCGGTCCAGCTGGAGGGCCGTCTTGCCCGTGGCGACAAGGCGTTCGCTCAGGGATCCCACCTGCGCCCCCAGGGTCATTGCGCGCCGCCAGAACAGGTGGGCGTCGTGCTCCCAGGTGAAGCCAATGCCGCCGAAGATTGTCACGGCTTCGGTGACGGCCTCCACCGAGGGGACGATGGCGGCCGAAATCGCGGCGCCGGCCGCCAGCTTCTGCTGGTCCTCGTCCTGGTCGAGCGAGACCAGGGCGGACCACGCAGCGGCGGCGGCGAGCTCCGCGGCTATCAGGAGGTTGGCGCACTTGTGCTTGATGGCTTGGAAGGAACCGATCGGGGCGCCGAACTGTTCCCGCATTTTGGCGTACGCCGTGGATGCCTCGACAGCCCAGCGCATGATGCCGGAAGCTTCGGCGGCAAGCAGCCCGGCCTGCAGGGTTTCCACGTGGACGACGCTCAGGCCTTCCAGAATTTCCTCGCTGCCGACGAGCAGGCCGGTGAGTTCGAGCGTGCCGGCGTCGCGGGTGAGGTCGGTGCAGGGAACGGCCGTGCGGCTGACCCCGGCGCTCCGGACATCGACCAGCGCAAACCGGGTATCCCCGCCGGCGGCGAATCCGATGACGAGGAAGTCGGCCGAAAGCAGCGAGAGCACCGGTGCCGTGCCCCGCAGTTCCCAGCCGCCGTCGGCCGCTGCTGCGCTGACTGTGCCGGCGGGAAGCACAAGGGCACCCCGTGCCCCCTCCGCGAATTCGGCCAGCCCGCGCGTCGCGGCCTTGCAGTCGCCGGCTGCCGCCACGGCAGCGCTGGCAAGAACTGTGGAGACATAGGGGCCGGGCACCAGGCGGCGGGCGAACTCCTCCACCACAATCGCGGTGTCGGCCACCGTTCCACCCTGTCCGCCGTGTTCTTCACTGATGTGCAGGGAGTGCAGGCCGTTCTTTACCAGCTCATCCCAGTACGGCGCCGGTTCGCCTGCCCCGTACGCCGGAAGCTGTTCGCGTGTCGCCAGCGTGTCGGCGAAGCGGGAGGCAAAATCGGAGGCCGCGGCACACAGGTCCGTGTGCTCTTCGGTAAGGGCTAGCGCCATGTAATGACTCCAATGTCATGAACTCGCCGGTCCGGTTTTGGCACACGGACGGCGTCTGTCGGGGATCACAAACTGAATCTGGACTCTAGTTCACAAATGTGACCTAGGCAACACTCTGCTTGGTTGGTGTTGCAGGAACGGCACGTAGCCGGGGATTTGGGCCGGGGGACCAGGGCCGGAGGGACATCGGGGCCGGGAACCCGGGAACCGCCGGACGCGGCAACTTGGAGCCTGACGGGAACGCTGCGGTCGGTCTGCATAAAAAACCCGTTCCGGGAAAAACCGGCCGTTTGGGGCGTTTCCTACCACTGCGGACCGGCTGGATTCGCCCGAAATGGCAGGGGAATCCCGAAGCAGCGGGGGATGCCCCAAATGGCAGGGGAATCCCGAAGCAGCGGGGGACGCCCGAAATGGCAGGGGAATCCCGAACCGAAGAAGCCTGCGAGCCGCTCCGAAGGCCGGTGCTTCAGGCGTTTGCAACTGCCCGTGCGGGCCGTTTGGCGGGCATGTAGCATGCGGCCTACTTCCGGCATCGATGTCCGGGGGAAAGCGGCCACAGGGGACAGACATGACGCAGGAGTACGCAGACAGCACCGAGCACATCAACCGCACCGAAAACACCCAACCAACCGCCGACACGGATGTCTTTGACGAGTGGGACCGCATTGTCGACGTCCTGGTGGTCGGCACCGGCGCAGCGGCCCTGACGGCGGCGATCACGGCCGCGGAGGAGGAACAGGACGTCCTGGTGGTGGAAAGCACCGACGTCTGGGGCGGCACCACTTCCGTCTCCGGCGGCGGCTTGTGGATGCCGAACAATCCGCTCATGGCCAAGGCCGGGGTGCCGGACAGCACCGAGAAGGCCCTGACCTACATGGAGACGGTGATCGCCGACGTCGGGCCGGTCTCCTCCCGCGAGCGCAAGCTCGCGTTCCTGACCTCAATTCCCGACGTCGTCACCCTACTCTCGTCGCTGGGCGTGCGGTGGATGCGGTCCAAGGACTATCCGGACTACTACCCCGACAAGCCCGGCGGCATGATCGGCCGGTCGCTGGAGGTCAAAGCCTTCGACACCAAGGCGCTGGGCACGTGGTTTAAATCCTCCCGCGCCGCGAAGTCGGGCATTCCGGTGCCGCTGGCGACCGACGACGTCTGGGAACTGTCCCGCGCCTGGTCCACGCCCAGCGGCTTCATCCGCGGCGCCCGCTTTGTCTTCCGCACCCTCGGCGGACTGGCCCGCGGCAAGCGGCTGTACGGGCTGGGCGGTGCCCTCTCCTCCTCGCTCATGCACGTTGTGCGGCAGCAGCAGACACCGGTCTGGCTGTCTTCCCCGCTGCTTGACCTGATCCAGGACGACGACGGCGCCGTGGTGGGCGCCATCGTCACCCACCGCGGGCGCCCGGTCCGGATCCGCACCCGGAAGGGTGTGGTGCTGGGGGCCGGCGGATTTGCCCGGAACGCCGAGTGGCGCAAAAAGTACCACGGGCTGGACCAGGAATATTCGTCGGCTCCGGAAGGAGACCAGGGGGACGTGATCGACTTGGTGGCGCAGCGAGGAGGAGCGCTCGCGCTGATGGACGATGCCTGGTGGGGGCCGTCCACCGTGGCCCCCGGCGGCGGCGTCGCCTTCTCGCTGGCGGAGCGGTCCATGCCGCATTCGCTGGTTGTGGACTCCTCGGGCGTGCGGTACCTCAACGAGTCCGAGTCCTACGTGGACTTCGGGCACCACATGCTTGAACGCAACGCCACGGTGCCCGCCAATCCGTCCTGGCTGGTGATGGAAGCCCGGCACACCCGGCGCTACCTGTTCTCCGCGATCATGGTCGGGCGGAAGAAGTGGGCTGCCGAAGGGCTGCTCCTGAAGGATGACACCCTGGCCGGGCTCGCCCGGCAGATGGGGGTTCCCGAGGCGAACCTGGTCTCCACAGTGCAGCGGTTCAACGGATTTGCCCGCACCGGCGTGGACGAGGACTTCGGCCGGGGCAACACCGCGTACGACAACTACTACGGGGATCCGAGCGTGAAGCCGAACCCCAATCTGGGTGCCCTGGAGAACGGCCCGTTCACCGCGGTCCGGCTCTACCCCGGGGACCTGGGCACCAAGGGCGGCCTGGTGACGGATCCGGATGCCCGGGTGCTGCGGGAGGACGGTTCGGTGATTGAGGGCCTCTACGCCGCGGGCAACACCACCGCCTCGGTCATGGGACGCACCTATCCCGGCGCCGGAGCCACCATTGCCCCGGCCGTGGTGTTCGGATATCGGGGCGCACTGCACGCAGCGGGCCGGACCACCGCGGCCGGAAAGAGGGCCGTCGCAGTGGAAGCGCTGCAGGGCGCCTAGCCGGCCGCCGGAAGAGGGCCGCCGGGAGAGGGGCACCGCAGGGGAGCACCGGCACCGGGGCTGCCGCGGCCGGCCATAAACTGGAGCGGTGACTGATTTCGCCGGTGTTCCCGATGCGCCCCAGAGTTTCAACCTTCCGCTGCTCGAGGCTCTCGCCTCGGACCTGGCGGAGGCCCGCTACACAGTTGACGGGGTGGCGGACTTCCTGGGGGAGTCCGCCGCCGCCGCGCTCGGCCGTGACCAGCTGGTGCCGGCGGTCCTTCGCTGCCGGGAAGAGGCGCAACGACAGGATCCGGCGCCGGTGCACGCGATGATCCTGCTCTGGCTGGCCGGAGAGGACCTGGGCCGGGCGCTGCTGGACCGCGCTTTTCCCCGGACCCGGACCGAGGGGCTGCTGGCGCTGGGACTGCTGGAGCCCTCGCCGGCCGACGACGGCGGGGCCTTCCGCGCCGCCGTCGACCTGCGGCCGTACGGCATCACCGACGCTGACCCCGCCGACTCCGCGGACGCTGACACGACCGCCGAGCCCGACACTGATACACCTGACGCCGGACCCGTCGCCGACGGCGGCAACCTTTGGGTGGCCAGTGACCTCGGCGCCCACCAGCGCCCGGGCGTGCTGCGCCACGACCACGTGCTGGGCATCGGGCAGGCCTCGCTCAGCCTGGCCCAGCTGACCGTCCGCCGGCTCGTGGACCGGGCGCTGGACCTGGGCACCGGCTGCGGCATCCAGGCGTTCCACCTGCTCCGCCATGCCCGCCACGTCACGGCGACGGACATTTCGCCGCGCGCGCTCGCCTTCACCCGCTTCAACCTGCTGCTGAACGCCCGTGCCCTGGAGGTGGATCCGCAGCAGCTCCACGACCGGGTTTCCCTGCGGCTGGGCAGCCTGCTGGAACCGGTGGCCGGAGAGCGGTTTGACCTGGTGGTGTCCAACCCGCCGTTCGTCATCACCCCGCGGGGCGCCGGGGAGGATCCGGAGGGCCGCTTCACCTACCGTGACGGCGGCCTGGCCGGCGACGAAATCGTGGCAACGCTGGTGCGGACCCTGCACCGGGTGCTCGTTCCGGGCGGCACGGCGCAGATGCTGGGCAACTGGGAGATCCGGGCGAGTGATTTTGCCGACATCCCGGCAACCGAAACCGGCGCCGCCGGACCCGCTCCGTGGTCAGCTCGCATCGAGGCGTGGCTGCCGCCGGACACCGATGCCTGGGTAATCCAGCGCGAGGTGCTGGAACCGGCCGAATACGCCGAGATGTGGCTGCGGGACGCCGCCGAGAACCGGGACCGCAGCGAGTACCTGGCGTCCTATGCCGCGTATCTGGCGGATTTCGCCTCCCGGGAAGTGGCCGCCGTCGGCTTCGGCTCCCTCTTCCTGCGCCGCCGGGCCGACCCGGCCTCCGCGCCGCTGCGCCGGTTCGAGGAGATTACCCACGCCCTCGAACAGCCCGTGGGACCGCACCTGGGCGCCGCCGTCGCGCGGTTTGACTGGCTGGCCGCGCACCCCTCGCTGGCAAATGAACACCTGGAAGTGGCCGACGACGTGACGGAGGAGCGCCACGCCCGTCCCGGCGCGGAGCACCCGGGCGTGATCCTGCTGCGCCAGGGTGCGGGCCTGCGCCGGACCAACCTGATGAGCACCGAGCTGACCGGGTTCGTTTCCGCCTGCGACGGCGAACTGTCGACGGGGCAGATCATCGGTGCCCTCGCGGCGCTGCTGGGGCGTCCGGACCCGGACTTTGCCCGCGGTCTGGAAGCCGAGGTCCGCAACCTGGTGCTGGACGGATTCCTGGTTCCCGCGGCTCCCTGACACCCGCCGGCCCGGCCGCGGTGTTTTGGGAGGCCAGTCAGCAACTCCCATTCAATGCAGTTACCCTAGGTCTGGGGCATCCCGCATACTGTCTGAGGATGAACCGGGCCAGGCATCAGAGCTCGGGCACGGCCCCTTACCCTTTGAACCACCTTTGTTACGTAGGAGAACAGTGCCAGTTAAGGCGAGCGACAAGAAGACCGGCAAGAAGTTAGTCATTGTCGAGTCTCCCGCCAAGGGCAAGACCATTGCCGGCTATTTGGGCGAGGGCTTCGAGGTGACGGCCTCCATGGGCCACATCCGCGACCTCCCGCAGCCGTCGGACTTGCCGGCCGAGCTGAAGAAGACCGGAGTCGGCAAGTTCGCCGTCGACCTGGACAACGACTTCGAGCCGTATTACGTGGTCTCCGCCGACAAGAAGAAGAAGGTCGCCGAGCTCAAGGCCGCCCTCAAGGACGCCGACGAACTCTACCTCGCAACTGACGGTGACCGCGAAGGCGAAGCCATTGCCTGGCACCTGCTGCAGGTGCTCAAGCCCAAGGTTCCGGTGCACCGCCTGACCTTCCCCGAAATCACCAAGGAAGCCATTCAGCGCGCCCTGCTGGAGATGCGCGACGTCGATGTCGCCATGGTTGACGCGCAGGAAACCCGCCGCATCCTGGACCGCCTGTACGGGTACGAGATTTCTCCGGTGCTCTGGCGCAAGGTGGCCCGCGGCCTGTCCGCCGGCCGCGTGCAGTCCGTGGCCACCCGCCTGGTGGTGGAGCGCGAACGCGAGCGCATGGCGTTCCGTCCCGCCTCCTACTGGGACCTGCTGGGCACCTTCGCCACCGATGCCGCCGAGTCCTTCAAGGCCAAGCTGGTCTCCGTGGACGGCGCACGCGTTGCCACCGGCAAGGACTTCAGCGACCTCGGCCAGCTCAAGGCCAAGTCCGTGGCCCACCTGGACGAAGCGGCAGCCACCTCGCTGGCCGCCAACCTGGCGTCGGCGTCGTTCTCTGTCCGCTCCGTGGACACCAAGCCGTACACCCGCCGTCCGGCCGCACCGTTCACCACCTCCACCCTGCAGCAGGAGGCCGGCCGCAAGCTGCGCTACTCCTCCAAGGTGACCATGCAGGTGGCGCAGCGGCTGTACGAAAACGGCTACATCACCTACATGCGTACCGACTCCCCGGCGCTGTCGGACCAGGCCATCAACGCCGCCCGCCGGCAGGCCTCTGAACTCTACGGCCCGGAATACGTGCCCGAGGCCCGCCGCGTCTACAAGGGCAAGTCCAAGAACGCGCAGGAAGCCCACGAGGCCATCCGCCCCGCCGGTGACTCGTTCCGCACGCCGGCGCAGGTCGCCTCCTCGCTGCGCGGCGACGAGTTCAAGCTCTACGAACTGATCTGGAAGCGCACCGTCGCCTCGCAGATGGCCGACGCCAAGGGCTCGACGGCGTCCGTCCGCCTGGGCGCCGTGGCTTCCGACGGCCGGGACGCCGAGTTCTCGGCCTCCGGCACCGTCATCACGTTCCGCGGCTTCATGGCCGCCTACGAGGAGGGCCGCGACGCCGCCCGCGACGACGACGCCGAAGGCACCGAGGGCGCCCGCCTGCCGGTTTTGAAGGCCGACGACGCGCTCACCGCAGCGGACCTCAACGCCGTCGGGCACGAGACCTCCCCGCCGCCGCGCTACACGGAAGCGTCGCTGGTGAAGGTGCTCGAAGAGCTCGGCATCGGCCGCCCGTCCACCTACGCCGCAACAATCTCCACCATCATGGACCGCGGCTATGTCACCAACCGCGGCCAGGCCCTGGTGCCCAGCTGGATCGCATTCTCCGTGGTGCGGCTGCTGGAGGAGCACTTCACCAACTACGTGGACTACGACTTCACGGCCGAACTCGAAGAGGACCTGGACCGCATTGCCCGCGGCGAGGCCGGCCGCGTGGAGTGGCTGAACCAGTTCTACTACGGTGACCGCGTGGACACCGGGCTGCACACGATCGTGAACGACCTGGGCGAAATCGACGCCAAGGCGATCAACTCGATCGAGATCGCGCCGGGCATCACCCTGCGCGTGGGCAAGTTCGGCCCGTACCTGGAACGCCCGCTGCCCGCCGACGCCCCGGAAGGCACCGAGCCCGAGCGCGCCAACGTTCCCGAGGACCTGGCCCCCGATGAGCTGACCGCCGAAAAGGCGATCGAGCTGATGGAAACCGCCGGACCGGAGGAACGCGTGCTCGGCGAGGATCCGGAAACCGGGCGCACCATCGTGGCCCGCAACGGCCGCTACGGCCCGTACGTCATCGAGCTGATCCCCGAGGTCACCGCCGAGGACCTGGCGAACCAGCCGGTGGAGTACTACAAGAACGGCAAGCCCAAGCCGCCGAAGAAGCCGGTCAAGGCCAAGCCGCGCACCGGCTCGCTGTTCAAAACCATGAGCGTGGAAACCGTCACGCTCGAGGAAGCGCTGAAGCTGATGAAGCTCCCGCGCGTCCTGGGCACCGACGCCGAGGGCAACGAGATCACCGTGCAGAACGGCCGCTTCGGCCCGTACCTGAAGAAGGGCACTGACTCCCGTTCCATCGGTTCCGAAGAGGAAATCTTCACCATCACGCTGGAACAGGCGCTGGAAATCTACGCCCAGCCCAAGCAGCGCGGCGGCCGGCAGGCAGCGGCTCCGCTGGCGGAGTTCGGCACGGATCCGGTGTCGGAGAAGCCCATTGTGGTCAAGGACGGCCGCTTCGGTCCGTACATCACCGACGGCATCACCAACATCACGGTGCCCCGGTCCACGGCCATTGAAGAGCTGACCCGCGAGCAGGCCATCGAGCTGCTGGCGGAGAAGCGCGAAAAGGGTCCGGCCAAGAAGCCGGCCGCCCGCAAGCCGGCGGCCCGCAAGCGCGCACCGGCCAAGAAGTAGGCCGCTGACGGGATCCGGCCGCCGTTCCCATGTTTGCCGAAGGGCAGCTGCCGTGTACGGGAGCTGCCCTTCGGCGCGGGATAATGGTGTCATGCGCTTAGGAGTCCTCGACATCGGGTCCAACACCGTCCACCTGCTGCTGGTGGACGCGCATCCGGGTGCCCGGCCGGTGCCCTTTGCCTCCCACAAGCGGCCGCTGTCGCTGATCGCCTACCTCGACGACGACGGCGCCATCACCGAAGCGGGGCAGCGCGAGTTGATCGGCTTCGTGGCGGAAGCCGGGGAGTTTGCCCGCCGCCACCGCGCCCAGGACCTGCTCTCCTTCTGCACCTCGGCGATCCGGGAAGCACCCAACGGTGCGGCCGTGCTCGCCCGGGTGGAGGCCGAAACCACTGTCCGGCTGAAGGAACTGAGCGGCGCCGACGAGGCGTCGCTGACCTTCCTGGCCGTCCGCCGCTGGTACGGCTGGGGCGCCGGCACCCTGCTGGACCTGGACATCGGCGGGGGATCCTTCGAAATGGCGCAGGGCGCCGACGAACTTCCCGAGACCGCGCTGTCCCTGCCGCTGGGTGCCGGACGGCTGACCCGCGACTGGCTTCCGGGCGATCCGCCCACGGCCAAGAGCATCAAGAAGCTGCGCAAGCACATCCGGGCAGCGGTGCAGGAAGCCGCGGCGGAGTTTGCTGCCTGCGGCCGTCCGAACCTCGCCGTCGGCACGTCCAAGACCTTCCGCTCGCTGGCCCGCATCACCGGTGCCGCCCCGTCCGCTGCCGGGCCCTACGTGCGCCGCCAGCTGCAGCGCACCGACCTCGGACTGTGGACCAAGCGCCTGGAAACCATGAGCATCAGCGACCGCAGCAACCTCGACGGCGTGTCCCCGATCCGCGCGTCGCAGGTGCTCGCCGGTGCCATGACGGCCCACGCGGCCATGGAAGCCTTCGATCTTCCGGTGCTCGAGATCTGCCCCTGGGCGCTGCGCGAGGGGCTGATCCTGCAGCGCTTCGACACCCTGCGCTTCGAATCAGACGGCCCGCTGCCGGACAGCCCCCTGCCGGACAGCCGCCTCCCGGAACGGGTGCCGGAGATGGCGCCCCTGACAGCCACTTCTACGGAAAGTCCAGCTGAATGACCACGTCACCAGAGATTTCCCTGACGGAAGAGGACACCGCCCCGTTCATCCCGGTGGCCCTGTCCAGCGCCTCCGTCTATCCGCTGAGCGTGCACGACACCTTCGCCGTCGCCCACGACCTGGGCTACGACGGCGTGGAGATCATGGTTACCGGCAGCAACGACAGCCAAAACCCGCAGATCCTGAGCGCACTCAGCGAGCGCTACTCACAGCCCATCATGGCCATCCACGCGCCCACCCTGCTGCTGACCCAGCAGGTCTGGGGCAAGGCCTGGACCAAGATTGAGCTGTCCGCCGCGATGGCCGCCGAGGTGGGGGCCAAGACAGTGGTGGCGCATCCGCCGTTCCGCTGGCAGTCCGGCTACGCGGAGAACTTCGCCGAGGGCGTGCGGCACATCGCCGAGCAGTACGGCGTAACCATTGCCGTGGAGAACATGTACCCGTGGCGGGTCCGCGGCCGCGAAGCCAAGGCCTACCTGCCGCACTGGAATCCGGTGACGGAACCCTACGAGCACGTCACCTGGGACTTCTCCCATGCCGCGATCGCCGGGATGGATTCCTATGAGGAACTGCGCAAGCTCGGCTCCCGCCTGCGTCACGTGCACCTGACCGACGGCACGCCCAACGGGCGCGACGAGCACATGCTGCCCGGTGAAGGCACCCAGCGCTGCGCCGAAGCCCTGCAGTACCTGAGCGAAACCGGGTACACCGGCGTGGTGGCCATTGAAGTGAGTACCCGCAAGGTCAAGGGCGCCGGCGAGCGGGAGGACCAGCTGAAGCAGACCCTGGACTTCGCCCGCATGAACCTGGGCCAGATCTCGGAGTAGCCCGATACGGAGCCCCGCGGGGTGCCGTGACAGAATCGGGGGCATGGATACCGGACATACCCACCTGACCTTTTTGGGCTGCGGCTCAATGAACGAAGCCATTCTTGGCGGAATCCTCGCCGGCGGGATGCCGCCCGCACAGGTGAGCGCCACCGTGCGGCGCCCCGAACGGGCAGCCGAACTGCGCGGACGCTACGCCGGCCTCACCGTGCTGGCCAGCAACGATGACCCGGAAGCCAACCGCACCGCGGCAGCGGGCGCCGACGTCGTCGTCGTCGGAGTGAAGCCGGTGGGCGTCGCGGCGCTCCTGGCGGAAATCGCCCCCGCCCTGCGTCCGGGCACCGTGGTGATCAGCGTGGCCGCGGCTGTCTCCCTGGAGCTGTTGGAAGCGGGGCTTCCCGCCGGCCAGCCCGTCATCCGCTCCATGCCCAACACGCCGTCCCGGCTGGGCCGCGGCGTCGTGTCCATCTCCGCCGGCACCAACGCCACCGAGGCCACCATGGCGCTGGCCGCCGAGCTCTTGTCCGCCACCGGCCGTGTGGTCCAGGTGCCGGAAGAGCAGGTCGACGCCGTGTCCGCCGTGAGCGGCTCCGGTCCGGCCTACGCCTTTTACCTGGCCGAAGCCATGGCCCGCGCCGGCGTGGAGCTGGGCCTGGATCCCGAGCTCTCGGCGGTCCTCGCCCGCGACACCGTCGCCGGTGCCGGCTACATGCTCGCCGAGCCGGGCGCCGATGCCGGTGTGCTGCGCCGCGCCGTGACCAGCCCCAACGGCACCACCGAGGCCGCCATCCGCAGCTTCGACGAGCAGGGACTGCCCGATGTCGTGGCCCGCGGGGCCCGTGCCGCCGCCGAGCGGGCAGCGGAGATCACCGCGGAGCTCTCGGCCGCGCAGAAGTAGCGGCGTCGGCCGGGTCCGCGTGGAAGCCGCCATAGCTGCGCTTTCGGTGCGACGCGATGGCGCCGCCCGGCGTGGAAGTCGCCATAGCTGCGCTCTCGGTGCGCCGGTTGTCCCGAGTGTGCAGATATGGCGGGTTCGGTTTCGCGAGAGTGCAGCTCTGGTGGCCAAAACGGCGTGGAAGTCGCCAAAGCTGCGCTCTCGTTGCGCCGCGGTGACGCCGCCCGGCGTGGAAGTCGCCCTACGTGCGCTCTCGGTGAGACGGCTGTCGTGAGTGTGCAGATATGGCGGGCTCGGTTTCGCGAGAGTGCAGCTCCGGTGGCCAAAACGGCGTGGAAGTCGCCATATGTGCGCTCTCGGTGCGCGGCGATGGCGCCGCCCGGCGTGGAAGCCGCCATACGTGCGCTCTCGGTGCGGGAACGCCCGCAGGATGGAAAGAACCCCCCGGGACGGACACGCAGAATGCTAGGGGCGGGCGGCGAACCGCTCGAGCAGGTCCACGTGTCCGGAGACAATCAGCATGTCGCGGGACGACACCCTGGTGTCTGCCCGCGCGTAGGTGAAGTCCTCACCGGGTGACTTCACGCCCACCACGGTGACCCCGTACTTGGAACGCACGTTGGACTCGCCCAGCGTGAAGCCCTGGGTTTCCCGGGGCGGATACATCTTCACGATGGCGAAGTCGTCGTCGAACTCGATGAAGTCCAGCATGCGGCCGCCGACCAGGTGCGCCGCGCGCCGGCCGGCGTCGGCCTCCGGATAAATCACGTGGTTGGCGCCGATCCGGGTCAGGATCTTGCCGTGCGCGGAAGTGATCGCCTTGACCCAGAGGTGCTCGATGCCCAGATCCACCAGGTTCACGGTGATCAGCACACTGGATTCGATGGAGGTGCCGACGCCGACGACGGCGGAGGAAAAGTCCTGCGCGCCCAGCTGCTTGAGGGCATCGATGTTGGTGGCGTCGGCCTGCACCACGTGGGTCAGGAGGCTTGACGCCTTCTGGACCAGGCTCGGATCGCGCTCGATGGCCAGGACTTCGCGGCCCTGCTTAACCAGCTGTTCAGCGGTGGCGGAGCCAAAGCGTCCCAATCCGATGACGAGGACGGGAGCGTTGTGAGCTGGTCTGTCAGCCAATGATTGGCCTTTCTTCGGGGTAGTGGTACAGCGTGTTGCGCTGCCGGGTTGCCAGGGCCGCGGCCAGGGTAATGGTACCCACGCGGCCGGCGAACATGAGGGCGGCGAGCAGGTATTTGCCGGCCGGCGGCAACGCTTCGCTCAGTCCCGTGCTCAGCCCAACCGTGGCAAAGGCGGAAATCACCTCGAACAGGACCGGCTCCAGCGTCTCAGCGGTGATGGCCAGCAGCGCCACCGTGGCCACGGCCACCAGAGTGGCGCCGAGGACGACCACCGAGATGGCCACCCGCATCGCGCTGTACGCAATGGTCCTGCCGAAGGCCCGCACATCGGAGTCACCGCGGGCTTCGGCCACGATCGCCAGGAAGATGACGGCCAGGGTGGTGACCTTGATGCCGCCGGCGGTGGAGGCAGAGCCGCCGCCGGCGAACATGAGCATGTCGGTGATGACCAGCGTGCTGGAATCCAGGTCGGACATGTCCACCAGGTTGAAGCCGCCGGACCGGGTCATCACGGAGGCGAACACCGAATGCAGGATCCGGTCCGCCACGTTCATGTCGCCGATGGTGGCGGTGTTGAACCATTCGAAGGCGCCCCAGAGGACGCTGCCGCCGACCAGCAGAATGGTAGTGACAAGCAGTGTGAGCTTGGTGTGCAGATTCCATTGCTTGACGTGGAATTTGCTCTGCAGCAGGACCATGATCACCGGGAAGCCGAGGCTGCCCAGGAAAACCCCCGCCATCAGCGGCCCGAGGATCCACAGATCCTCGTCGTACGGCACCAGCCCGTCCGAGTGCGGGGTGAAACCGGCGTTGTTGAACGCGGAGATTGAATAGAACACGGCATGCCAGATTGCCTGGCCGGGGGACTCTCCCAGAATCATGAACCGCGGGGCCATGATCAGGGCCAGCACCAGCTCGATCGCCACGGTGGTGGTGACCACGATGCGCAGCAGCGAACCAACTTCCCCCAGGCGGCCGGTGTTCATGCCTTCCTGGGCAATCAGCTTTCCGCGCACGCCCAGCCGCCGGTTCACGGCCAGGGCCAGCAGCGATGCCATGGTCAGGATGCCCAGCCCGCCCACCTGGATGGCGATCAGGATCAGCACCTGCCCGAAGCCGGACCAGTGCGTGGCGGTGGACACCACGGTCAGCCCGGTGACGCAGACAGCCGACACCGCGGTGAAGAGGGCGTCGTGCAGGGGAGTGACGTCACCGCTGCTCGACGAGGCAGGCAGCGACAGCAGGGCGGTGAACAGCAGGATCACCAGGGCGAAGACAATCAGGGCCAGCCGGGCGGGGGAACTGGCAGCCAGGGCATCCACGAAGTCGCGCAGCGCGGAGAACGCCCGCAAGGGGTTGAGCTGCCGCAGCTGCAGCCGGGGCTGCCGGATGGGTGCCATATTCGTGCTTGTTTCCTTGGTTCCAGATGGGGTGCGGTGCTCCGCGCAGTAGTAAACCACCGATGCGGCTGCCGGCAGCGTCCGGCGGCGTGCCGCGGTGTCAGTCTCCTAGTATTGCGCACATCGCGTAGCCTGTTCAGCATGATCAACCGCGGACTCAGTCTTCCGGTCATGCCGACCCGCATCATCTGGCACGAGGCCATGCTGGACTATAACTTTGGGCTTGGCCATCCCATGAGTCCGCTGCGCCTGGACCTCACCGCCAGGCTGGCAAGGGACCTGGGGATCTTTGACCTGCCGGGCGTGTCCCTGGGCGAGCCGTTCGTGGCCAGCGACCAGGAGCTCGGGACGGTGCACGGCAGCGAGTACATTGCCGGGGTCCGCAGCGTCAGCGCGGATCCGGGGTCCACCAATGAAAAGTATGGGCTCGGCACCGAGGACAATCCGGCTTTCGCCGGCATGCATGACGCCAGTGCGCGGCTCGTGGGCGGTTCGCTGGCCGCGGCCGACGCCGTCCTCTCCGGCGATGTGCTGCACGCCGTGAACTTCGGCGGCGGCATGCATCACGCGGCCGCCGAGCACGCCTCTGGTTTCTGCATCTACAACGACGCCGCGGCCGCCGTCGCCCGGCTGCTCGCCGGCGGTGCCAACAAGGTCCTCTACATCGACGTCGACGCCCACCACGGCGACGGCACCCAGAGCATCTTCTGGAACGACCCCCGGGTCATGACGATTTCCCTGCATGAAAGCGGGCTGACGCTCTTCCCGGGCACCGGCTTCGCCAATGAGACCGGCGGCCCCGGCGCGGAAGGAACGGCAGTCAACGTTGCGCTGCCGGCCAGGACGGGCGACAGCGGTTGGCTGCGGGCCTTCCATGCAGTGGTTCCGCAACTGGCTGAGGCTTTTGCCCCGGACGTGATCGTGAGTCAGCATGGCTGCGACAGCCACACCGATGATCCGCTGACCAACCTCCGGCTCAGCGTGGACACCCAGCGGCAGGCGGCCCTGACGATCGCCGACCTTGCATCCACCCTCTGCGGCGGACGGTGGATCGCCACGGGCGGCGGGGGATACAACGTGGTTTCCGTGGTGCCGCGGTCCTGGAGCCTGCTGATGTCAGTGGCGGCCAACGGCCGCATCCGGTGCAACACCCCGGTCCCCGAACCGTGGCGGGAGTACGTCAAGGAGCGGTACGGGGAGGATTCCCCGCCGCTGATGGGCGACGGGATTGAGCTGTGGTGGCGGTCCTGGGAAGTCGGCTACGACCCCAACGACGAGATCGACCGCACGGTGATGGCCACCCGCAAGGAAGTCTTTCCGCTGCATGGCCTTGATCCCTGGTTCGACTAGGCAAACCGGTCCGCGGCGGCGCAGCTGCGGACCGGCCCGGCAGCGAAACCGGCCTTTGGCCGGGGAACGGATAAAGTGGGTGTCATGGTCATCGATGATGTTTTTGCCGTCATTGCGGAAGGCACCCGCCGTGAGCTGCTGGGGGCGCTGCGCAGCGGAGATAAATCCGTGGGCGCCCTCGTGGAAGAGCTGGAAGTCAGCCAGCCCACCGTCTCGAAGCACCTGAAGGTCCTCCGGGAGGCCGGCCTGGTCAGCATGCGGGCCGAAGGACAGAAACGCTACTACTCGCTGCAGACCGCTCCGCTGGATGAGATCGTGCTGTGGCTCCGGGCCTTCGACCTTCCGTCGCTCCAAGCGGCAAAGACTCCCGACACACGGCTCGCTTCAGTGGCCGCAGTGGCCACCGCGACGGGGATCAGTCCCGCCGGGAACAACTCGGGGACGGCCCGCACCGGACGGCAGCTGTTTGCCGGCCGGCCGTCGTCGGCTGACTCCCGCATGGCCGAGTCCCGCACAGCTGATCCCCGCACTGCTGATCCCCGCACGGCAGCGGCGGCCGCGGCAGCCGCACTGGAATCCGGAAGCGCCGAAGCGCAGCCGGTCGGCGGGGATCCGGTCGCCGCGCAGCATCTGGGACGCACCGTGGGCAGGGCGGCCGAACGCGCCGCCGATCTGCTGGGGCAGTTCCCGAAGTTCCGACGTCGTCGCTCCTAGGGCGTCTTCCCCCGTCACACGTCGCAGGCCCGGCACCGGACCGCTAGCGTAGTACGTGGGAAATACTCGAAGGAGCAATAACAACCATGGACTCAACACTCATCAGCGTGCGCGACGACGTTTTCCGGCGCAATCCCGGTGAAACCGAATTCCATCAGGCAGTCGTCGAAGTTTTCGACACTCTGGAACCGGTGCTCCGCAAGCATCCTGAGTTCGGGGAAGCCGCCATTCTGCAGCGCATCTGCGAACCGGAGCGCCAGATCATCTTCCGGGTGCCCTGGGTGGATGACCACGGCCAGGTGCAGATTAACCGCGGCTTCCGCGTCGAGTTCAACTCGGCCCTCGGCCCCTACAAGGGCGGCCTGCGGTTCCATCCCTCCGTGTACCTGGGGATCGTCAAGTTCCTGGGCTTTGAGCAGATCTTCAAGAACGCGCTGACCGGCATGCCGATCGGCGGCGGCAAGGGCGGATCCGACTTCGACCCGCGCGGCAAGTCCGACGCCGAAGTGATGCGTTTCTGCCAGTCCTTCATGACCGAGCTCTACCGCCACATCGGTGAATACACCGACGTCCCGGCCGGCGACATCGGCGTGGGCGGCCGCGAGATCGGCTATCTGTTCGGCCAGTACAAGCGGATCACCAACCGCTACGAATCCGGCGTGCTGACCGGCAAGGGCGTCAGCTGGGGCGGTTCCCTCGTTCGTCCCGAGGCCACCGGTTACGGCGTTGTGCTCTTTGTGGAGGAAATGCTCAAGACCCGGAACCTGAGCCTGGAGGGGCAGCGGGTCATCGTCTCCGGCTCGGGCAACGTGGCGATCAATGCGATCGCCAAGGCCCAGGCGCTCGGCGCCAATGTGGTGGCCTGCTCGGACTCGCAGGGCTACGTGGTGGACGAGACGGGCATCGATGTTGCGCTGCTGCGGGAGGTCAAGGAGGTCGAGCGCGGACGCATGACCGACTACGCCAAGCGCCGCGGCAGCTCAGCGACCTACGTGCCCGGCGGCTCCATCTGGGACGCCGGCGCGGCGGTGGCGCTTCCGTGCGCCACCCAGAACGAGCTCGACGACGGCGACGCCCGCTCCCTGATCAAGTCCGGGGTTGTCGCGGTTGCCGAAGGGGCCAACATGCCCTGCACGCCGAAGGCCATTGAAGCCTTCCAGGAAGCCAATGTGCTCTTCGGGCCCGGGAAGGCTGCAAACGCGGGCGGAGTGGCTACTTCGGCGCTGGAAATGCAGCAGAATGCCAGCCGCGATTCGTGGAGCTTTGAACACACCGAGCGCCGGCTGACGGAAATCATGGTCAACATCCATGACAACTGCGCCCGAACGGCCGAGGAATACGGTTCTCCCGGCAACTACGTGGTGGGGGCGAACATCAACGGCTTCGTGCGGGTGGCCGACGCCATGCTCGCCCAAGGCGTAATCTAACCCGCCGCACCCCGGCGGAAGCGGTCGGTCGACAGCTGAAGATGGCGGGTGAACTTCCACTATGGTGACCTCAGACACTAGAGTGGAAGACCGGACGGTTAAACCCAGTGGCAGTCCCCAGCAGGCACCCGCGTCTTCGGATTGACGCTGCATTGCAGCCGGTTGTTGCACATCAGCAAAGGAACTCAAGGCAAATGGCAGACGAGGGCAATTTCTCGGACGTACGGTTTCTGACCGTGTCAGAGGTCGCGGATGTCATGCGTGTGTCCAAGATGACCGTGTACCGGCTGGTGCATTCGGGCGAGCTGCCCGCTGTCCGTTTCGGGCGCTCCTACCGTGTGCCCGAATCAGCGGTCCAGCAGGTGCTGAAAAACGCCGTGATTGACCGTCGCTCGGACACTGCGTAGCGCTGTCACTGGATACCGCGGCGAGGCGGTACCCTGTTAAAGAACGTTTTACATCGTGGCAACTATCTGCCGGTGTCGACGCGCGGGTGCCAACGGTGCCGAAGCGTTGGAGCCGGCGTCTGACTATTTCAAGTTTGTGAGGACTCTGTGGGTTCAGTAATCAAGAAGCGCCGCAAGCGTATGGCCAAGAAGAAGCATCGTAAGCTGCTTCGCAAGACCCGCCACCAGCGTCGCAACAAGAAGTAACCAGGATCTTTCCTGGACAAACCCGCCGTGCACTTCGGAGCCGGCGGGTTTGTTGTTTAAACGCGCGGGCGCCTTCCCGGCGCTAGCGGGACCTGACCCAGGAGAAGCCCCGCCACAGCCCGTAGGCGCCCCCGGCCACGGTGGCGCTCTTCAAGCCCAGGGTGGCGGCCCGGCGTCCCGAGCGGAAGTCATAGATGGGCCAATTGCGGTCCCGCGCATGCCGGCGCAGCCGGGAGTCCGGGTTGATGGCCACCGGGTGCCCGACAATGCTGAGCAGGGGCACGTCGTTGTAGGAATCGCTGTAGGCCCAGCAGCGGCCCAGGTCGAGGCCTTCTTTTTCCGCCAGGACCTTGACGCCTTCGGCCTTGGCCGGGCCGTGCAGGAATTCGCCCACCAAACGGCCCGTGTAAAGCCCGTCGTCGATTTCGCTCACAGTTCCCAGGGCGCCCGTCAGGTGCAGCCGGTCCGCGATCACTGAAGCCACCTCAACGGGCGTGCCGGTGACCAGCCAGACGGGACGGCCGGATTTCATGTGCTGCTCGGTCAGCGCCCGGGTTCCCGGCCAGATCTTGGATTCGATCATCTCGTCGTAGACTTCTTCGCCGAGGACCCTGATATCTGCCGCGGCGAGGCCCGTGGCCAAAGTCAGGGCGGCGTCGCGCACCGAGTGCACGTCCTTGAGGTTCTCGCCCTGCAGCATGAACCGTGCCTGCTTGCGGGCGAAGCCAAACGCCTCCCGAAGCGTGAAAACCTTGCGCTGGTACATCTTGCGGCCCACATGGAACAGGCTGGCTCCCCGCATCAGGGTGTTGTCCACATCAAAGAACGCAGCCTCGCCAGGTTTGACCGCCGCTGCCGGAGGCTCGGCGGCTCGTACTGCGGTGGTTCGGGGCATACCCCTGAGTCTACGCATTAAGTCGCCGGGGTCACGGTCGCCCGTTCGGCGGAACGCAGGTACTGGACCGGGCGGCTATTTTAGAAGTATGACCTCCTCGGACACGTCCCCAGATCTCCTCCTGCTCACCCGGCCGGGCTGCCACCTGTGCGAAGCGGCCCGTGCGGTTCTGGAACGGATTCGTGCTGACCTCGCCATCAGCTGGCGCGAACAGTCCATTGAAGGCGATGCGGGACTGACGTCCCGGTTTGGGGAGGAGATACCGGTGCTCCTGATCGACGGGGTCCAGCGTGATTTCTGGCAGCTTGATGAGGCTCGGATCCGCCGGCTCCTGGGAGCCTAGGATCCGGGGCTTTGTCCCGCCCTGCCTCGGGCTTAGAGTGGGAAAACCGGGTAGACCTGGCGTACCGGGCAGCATCAGGTGCGGCACAGGCTCGCGCCCGCCGCGGGAGTACCCAACAAATGATAGGGACATGTGAGCATCTCCGAGGAACCAGGCCGACCGGCCGGTGCAGTTACCGCCCGGCATATTCCGCCTGCGTCGCTGGCCCGCCTGACGATCTACCTGCGGGCGCTGAGCAGCATGCTGGGCGAGGGCATTGAGCGGGTCTCATCGGATGAGCTGGCGGAAGCGGCGGGGGTTAATTCCCCCAAGCTCCGCAAGGACCTTTCCTATCTGGGTTCCTACGGCACCCGCGGCGTGGGCTATGACGTGTCCTACCTCAGCGAGCAGATTGCGGCCGCCCTGGGCCTGACCCGGAACTGGCGGGTGGCGATCGTCGGTGCCGGAAACCTGGGCAGGGCCCTTGCCGGGTATCCGGGATTCGGGTCGCGCGGATTTGAGGTGGTTGCCCTGTTCGACGCCGACCAGCTGGTGATCGGACAGGAAGTCGGCTGGCTGCGCGTCAGTTCCGTCGACGTCATGGAAAGCGTCCTGGACCGTGCCAAGGCCAACATGGCCGTCCTATCCGTCCCCGCCGACGTGGCCCAGAACCTCTGCGACCGGCTGGTCGCGTGCGGCATCACCAGTATTCTGAGCTTCGCGCCAGTGGTGCTGCAGGTTCCGGACCACGTTCAGGTGCGCAAGGTGGACATGGCCACCGAATTGCAGATTTTGGCCTATCACGCACAGCGGGCCCAAGTCTCGGACATCGCGTCCGAAGCCCGGTCCCGGCTGGCCACCTAGCCTCGCCGTCAGCGCATACTCAAGTACCGGCTGCGCCGGGGTCGAAAGTACCTGTTGCATTCGTCCAGATAGAGCAGCGACAGTCCCGCGATTGCCACCAGCACGGCAAACACCTGCAACACGGCCGCGGCCTGCATGGTCGCTACCAGTGCCATGGGAGCCAAGACCGAGGCGCCGATGCGCGCCCAGTTCCGGCCCTCCCGTATCAGGACGGCGACGAGCAGATAGAGACCGAAGACCACCAGGGCCGTGGCGAGTGTGACCGTCTGGATGGTGGTTACATATTCTGCGGCGTCGACGCCGAATATCTCGAGCAGGCCGGCATAGGCCGGAGGTTCCGTGACCGGGGCGCGGCTCGCCGCTATGCCTCCGCCGAGACTGATGATGCCGGCCATCACGATGGCGGCAAAAGACAGTCCCACTGCCCGCGGACGTCGGCCCTTCCACTCCCGGTAGGGAATCCGTGCCGGCACCGCCGGCCGTGGAGTGGCTGCGGGCGGTGCGGGCACTGAAACGCCGCCCGCCGTGCGGCCAAACGGGATTCGGCCGGACAGGGGGAGTGCAGCCGCCTCTTCGCCGGGAGGCATCTGCGGGGTTTCAGGTGCGGTGATGGGTGGTGCGTCCGGTGGTGTCCCGGAGTGTGTGGCCGGGTCCGTTTCCGGTTCCGCCGTCAGGGTCGCCACCGCCGTTCGGGGCTCCGGGCCCAGGCCCGGGTCCGACGGCGTTGTCTCGAGGGCCGGCTCTGCCGTCAGGGTCGGCACCGCCGTGGCCGTCGCCGGTTCATCAGCCGTCAGGGGGGTCGTTTCTGGCTCTCGGTCCACCGTCAGGGTTGGCGCCGCCGTATCGGGCTCCGGGTCCGGTTCCGAGACCAGGGTTGGCACCGCCGTCTCGGGCTCCGGTTCCGGGTCCGCCGTCAGGGTTGTTGCCACCGCCGTCCCGGGGGCCGGGTCCGGGTCCGCCGGAGTTTCCTCGATCATCGGTTCGGCTATCAGGATCTCGGCCGTCGTTTCGATCGCCGGTTCTGCCTCCGCCGTTTCAGGTTCCGGTTCCGCCGTCAGGGTTGCCACCGCCGTTTCAGCCTCCGCCGATTCTGCCCCTTCCGGTTCCGCCGTCAGGGTTGCCACCGCCGGTTCTGCCACCGCCGATTCTGCCCCGTCCGGTTCCGCCGTCAGGGTCGCCACCGCCGGTTCTGCCGCCGTCGTCACTGGTTCCACCCTTGGCGGGATCACGGCCACTGTCGGCCAAGTGGTTGCGCGCCGCCGCCGGCGGAGGGACCGAATCCGGGAGCCGAGGGCGCCGCGGGCCTTTTTGCCGAGCACCTGCACACGGCGCCGCAGTGGATTTGGGGAAGCGTGAAGTGGACTCATCCTCGGTGCCGCCTTCGGGAAAAGGGATACGCTCCGCGCCGGGTTTGAGCTGCCATCCCAGCGGGTGATCAAACGCTACAGCGCTTCCCCTGCGGTGTGACCAGAAGAGGACGGTTGAAGCCTGCGCAGGTGACAAAAAGGGCCGGCCCGTTTTCCGGACCGACCCTTTTCGCCGTTGAACTGTGCCGTTGATCGGCAGCTGAGGTGTACCGCTTAGTAGGGGCCGAACCGCGGCCGCGACTGGAAGTACGGCTGCGCCTGCGGGCGGTAGAGCATGACGATGCCGGCGATGCCGGCAAGCGAACCGAGCAGCGAGATCAGCTCGATGGGGGAGGAGAACGCCAGACCGGTCACCAGGGAGAGCAGCACGCCGACGACGGACAGCGCGGCAAAGACCGTTCCGATGATCCGCGCCCAGTTCTTGCCGCTGCGGATCAGGAAAGCGATCAGGACGTAGATGCCCAGGACGATCAGGGATATGACGATCCCGGTGGTGGCGGCAAAACTCCGCACCGTCTCTTCCGTCATGCCGGCGTCTTCAAACACCTGCCGGTCCTCGGGGGACACCGTGCTGAAAATATCTGCCGCCGAGATGGAAAGCGACGAGGCGATCATGTAGATGAGGGTCAGGATCCCGGCGGCCAGGATCAGCCAGAATCCGGTCATGACCTCGCGGGGTGGTGCCCCTTTGCTGCCCGGGGCCTGTCCGGGACCCGGATACCCATACCCGGAGGGCTGCGCCGACTGATAGCCGTACGGGCTCTGCGGCTGCCCGTAGGGGTTCTGTCCATACGGCTGCTGTCCGTAAGGCTGCCCGGAGGTGGGAGTCTGCTGCCCGGCGGCATTCGGCATCCCCGGCTGCCCGTACGGGGTGTAGGGCTGGTCGCCCTGGCCCTGGCCGGGCTGGCCGGGCTGTCCCTGGCCGGGCTGTCCCTGGCCGTACTGTCCCTGGCCGTGCCCCGGCTGCCCCGGCTGGGGAGTCTGGGGGAGCCGCTGGCCGTACTTCGGCTCGTCGGCGGCAGTGTTGGAATCTCGGGGACGGTTCGGGTCTCGGGGGTCCGGACTATTCGGAGGTGTGCTCATTGCCGCCTACTTGCTAGTTGGTGCAGACGCTGCTTTGGTCGGATGTGAGGGTCCTTCCGTTCCAGCGGTGTCTGGGTCCTGGGTGTCGGGTGCGGTCAGGCACCGCGAGATTCCGGTCGGCCGAAGCCCCGGATCTCGGCCGGGAAACCACAACCGGATTTCTCCAGCCTATCGCGGCGTGCGCCGTCCGTCGCCGGGGCTCGGCCGATCGCGGACACGCGGTTTGGGGAAACGGCAAAGGACACCCCGGCCGGTGGCCGGAATGTCCTTTGAGGTGGCCTGTTCAGGCCGTGCGCGGAGGCAGGCTCAGGCTGCCGCCACAAACGCCGCGTCGACGCTGATGGTCACCTTGTCGCCGACCAGGACGCCGCCGGTTTCCAGTGCGGCATTCCAGGTCAGGCCAAAGTCCTTGCGGCTGATGACGGTGGTGCCGGAGAATCCGGCGCGGGTGGCGCCGAAGGGGTCCACAGCCACGCCGTTGAACTCCGTGTCCAGGATGACCGGAAGGGTGGTGCCCTTGATCGTCAGGTCCCCGGCAACCTTGTAGGTTTCACCGGAGCCTTCGATGCCGGTGACGGCGAACGTCAGTTCGGGGAACTGCTCGACGTCGAAGAAGTCGGCGCCCTTGACGTGGGCATCGCGGTTGGCGTCATTCGAGTTGAACGACGCGGCGTCGATGACGGCGTTGATGGTCGACTCTTCGATGGAGGAACCGATTTCCATCACGGCCGTGACCTTGTCAAAGCTTCCGCGCACCTTGCTGATGCCGGCGTGACGGACGGCGAAACCGATCTCGCTGTGCGAGGCATCGAGGTTCCACGTACCGGTGGTGAGCCCGTTGGGGGTCATGCTGTTCTCCTGTTGCTGGTGGGTGCCGGGGCGGATCCCCGGTGCATGTTCATGCATTTGCATCTACTGTTGCACGGATTCGTTCAAGCTTCAAGTATTTAGCAGATTTAGTTCAGCGCGCTCTCTCTGCGAAACTTAACGACATGTCCCGAGCCTCGATCCACCTTGTCCGCCATGGAGAAGTTTTCAATCCGGACGGAGTCCTCTACGGGCGCCTGCCCGAGTTCCACCTGTCCGACCTGGGGGAGCAGATGGCCCGCCGGGTGGCCGGCCACTTTGAAAGCCGGAAGAACGACGGCGCGAAGCTGGTGCATCTGGTCGCGTCACCGCTGACCCGGGCCCAGGAGACGGCGGCGCCGATCGCGGCCGCCCTTGGGCTGGAAATCACCACCGACGAGCGCATTTTGGAAGCGACCAACCGCTTCGAAGGCCTTTCCGGCGTCACCAGCCGGCTGCGGAACCCGCGGTACTGGCCTCTGATGTACAACCCCTTCAAGCCGTCCTGGGGTGAACCGTACGCAGCCCAGGTGGAACGCGTGATGACCGCCGTCAATGATGCCCGGATGCAGGCCGCTGTACTGGGCGGGGACGGAGCCGAGGCCGTGCTGGTCAGCCACCAGCTGCCCATCTGGGTCACGCGGCTTGCCGCCGAGGGTCGCAAGCTCTGGCACGATCCCCGCCAGCGCCAGTGCACGCTGACCTCGGTCACTACGCTGGAGTTCGACGGCGACAAGCTGATCGGGGTCCGGTATGCGGAGCCCTCCGCCGACCTTCTGCCCGGTGCTGCGAATATTCCGGGCGCATAATAGACTTACTACGCGTTGTAGAAGTGGCCGCCCCGCCGCGATGAAAGCTGGAAATAGTTGAAAAACCCTCAGAGCACTCCCCAGCCGGATGCCATGCGCCGCCGCTCCTTCCTGAAGCTCGGCGCCGGCCTGGCTCTTGGCGTGCCCTTGGTGACAGCAGCAGCGGGCTGCGCCGTCGAGGATCCGCTGGCTGCCCAGGCCAAGGCCGGCGACAACAAGAACTACATCGCCGGGGACGGATCGGTCACCGAGTATGCCGCAGACCAGCGCGGTGAAGCGGTGCGGCTTGAGGGCACCCTCTTTGACGGCACCGCCGTTTCATCCGCCGAATTTGCCGGCGACGTGGTGGTTCTGAACTTCTGGTATGCGGCCTGCGCCCCGTGCCGGAAGGAAGCTCCGGACCTGGTGGAACTGCACGGAATGTTCGAGCCCGAGGGGGCACGCTTCTACGGCGTGAACATCCGCGACGAACGCAGCACGGCTGAAGCCTTTGAACGCTCCTTCGGCATTCCCTATCCCAGCTTCCAGGACAAGGACGGCGGAATCCTGCTGGCCATGACGCAGTTCGTGCCGCCGTCGGCCGTTCCCACCACCCTGGTGCTGGACCGCGAAGGCCGCGTTGCCGCCCGCATCCTCGGGCTGGCTGACAAGAGCACCCTGAAGGCCCTGATCTCCGACGCGCTGGCAGCCTAGCCGGTATGGTGCCCTCCGCCGTAACCGCTGCCGTTCCCGCGGCAGCCCTGCCCGCAGCCAACGTCTTCGCCGAGACCATCCTCAACGGGTCCATGCTGCTGGCCATTCCCGTTGCCGCTCTGGCCGGGCTGGTGTCGTTCCTGTCACCGTGCGTGCTGCCGCTGGTCCCGGGCTACCTGGGCTACGTCACCGGGCTGACCGGCGTCGATCTGCAGAAACAGCGCCGCGGGCGGATGCTGGCCGGAATCGGTCTGTTCGTGCTGGGATTCTCCGCCGTCTTCGTCATTATCGGTGCCGGCGTCGGGCAGCTCGGCGGCTGGCTGCGCGGTTCCGACCAGGCCTGGATTCCGCAGGTCCTGGGAGCGGCCATCATCCTGCTCGGCATTGTCTTCATGGGCGGACTGAGCTGGTTCCAGCGGGACCGCAAAATCGCCGCCCGCCCGCCGGCGGGGCTCTGGGGCGCGCCGCTGCTGGGCATCACCTTCGGGCTGGGCTGGGCGCCGTGCCTGGGCCCGACCCTGTCCGCCGTCCAGCTGCTCTCCTTCTCCGGTGATGACGCCACGGCCGCCAAGGGCGCCTTCCTGACCTTCATTTACTGCCTCGGCCTGGGGCTTCCCTTCCTGCTCATCGCGCTGGGATTCCGGCGGGGGATGGGTGCGCTCGGCGTCTTCCGCCGGCACCGGCTCGCCCTCCAGCGGTTCGGCGGCGGCATGCTCATTGTCCTGGGCGTCCTGATGCTCACAGGTGTCTGGAACATCTGGATCAACAATCTCCAAGGTTGGTTGGATAGTGTGACCCTGCCGATTTGATGAACCTTGAACCGCAGTCTGGCAAAGCTCCTGCCCAGCATGAACCCTTCAAAGAACTATGAGAACCAGTTGAACCGTGAACCGGATGTTTTGACCGAAGCCGAGAAAAACGGCGGCAGTGCTGCCGGCGCGTCCGGAAAGGGCGGCAAAGGCGGCAAGGGCGGCAAAGGCGGCCGCAAGGGCGGCGCCGGCGATGTCCAGCTGCCCTCCCTCGGACCGCTGGGCCTGCTGCGCTGGGCCTGGACCCAGCTGACCAGCATGCGCACGGCGCTGTTCCTGCTCCTGCTGCTGGCAGTGGCGGCGGTGCCGGGATCGCTGTTTCCGCAGCGGCCGGCCAACCCCGCCGTCGTCACCCAGTACCTGAAGGACAACCCGGACACCGGCCCGTGGCTGGACCGGTTCCAGCTCTTTGACGTCTACTCCTCCGTCTGGTTCTCCGCGATCTACCTGCTGCTGTTCGTTTCGCTGATCGGCTGCGTCATTCCGCGGGCGAAAGCCCATTACCGGGCCATGCGGTCCAAGCCTCCCCGCACGCCCCAGCGCCTGTCCCGGCTGCCGGAATACGGCACGCTGGTGATCCCGGCGTCGTCGGGCCTGACCGCCGGCTCCGCCGTCGAACAGGCGGCCCAGCTGCTGCGCAAGCGCGGCTACCGGGTGGACGTCCGCGACCTCGACGGCGCCCGGCCGTCCGTGGGCGCGGAACGCGGCTTCGCCAAGGAGGTGGGGAACCTCGTGTTCCACACCGCCCTGATCGGCGTGCTGGTGTCAATCGCCGTCGGCGGGCTGTTCGGCTACAGCGGCCAGAAGATCGTGGTGGAGGGGGAGTCGTTCGTCAACACCCTGGTCGGCTACGACTCGTTCACTCCCGGCACCAGTTTCACCGAGGAGCAGCTGGAGCCCTACTCGCTGAAGCTCGACGAGTTCAACGTCCAGTTCGACCGGGAATCCCAGACCCACTACGGCCAGCCCCTCGACTTTGAGGCCAAGATGACCGTGAAGGAGAGCCCGGACGCCGCCGAGCACGCTGAAACGCTGAAGGTCAACGCGCCGCTGACCGTGGGCGGCAGCCGCGTCTACCTGGTGGGCAACGGGTACGCGCCCGTCGTCACGGTGCGCGACGGCGAAGGCAACGTTGCGCTGCAGGGTCCGGTTGTCACGGTCCCCAGCGACGGAATGTACACCTCCCTGATGGTGATCAAGGCTCCGGACGCCAAGCCGGACCAGCTGGGCTTTGTGGGCTTCTTCCTGCCAACGGCCATGCTGGATGAGCAGGGCGTCTCCTACTCCGGCGATCCGGATCCGTTCAACCCCCAGCTGAACCTGAACGCCTACTACGGTGACCTCGGCCTGGACGAAGGAGTGCCGAGCAACGTCTACGTGCTCGACACCGAGAACCTGACCGAGCTCAACAGCCGCACCCTGGACGCCGGCGGCATCGTCCTCGGCGCCAACCAGACGTACGACCTGCCCGAGGGCAAGGGATCCATCACGTTCGAGGGCATCAAGCGCTACGCCGCCCTGGACATCCACTATGACCCCGCCAAGATGTGGGTCCTCGGTTTTGCCACGCTCTCGCTCGCCGGCCTGGCCGCTTCCCTGTTCCTGGCGCGGCGCCGGGTCTGGATCCGCACCGGCACCCACGACGACGGGCGCCTCATGGTCGAATACGGCCTGCTGGCACGCGGCGAAGACCAGCGCCTCACCAGCGAGGCAGCCGCCGTCCGGACCCTGCTGGAGAAGCAGTGGTTGGCGGGCAGCGGAGCGGTGGAGGACAATGGCGCGGGGGATACATCCGCTCCGGACACCGGAGCACACAGCACAGGCCGGGACTCAGCGCCCGGAGCATCAGCGGCGGACAGCAAAGCCGCTCAGGAGAAGGAAACAGGTAAGGACTCGTAATGCCCTCCATTGACTACACCCTCGCTGAGTACAGCGAGCTGTTCATGCTGTTGGCGGCGTTCGCCTATACGGTGGCGTTCCTGGCCTTCACCTGGGACCTCGCGCAGAGCAGCAAGGCCATCAAGGCAGTGGAGTCCAAGCTGACGCAGCAGAGCTCCGCAGCGGTTCCGGCCGGGGCGGTGTCCGGTTCGCGCTCCACGGGTTCCGGCCGCTCCGGAACCTCCGGCGACGACAGCTATCTGGCTGACGGCAACGTCCGCGGCTGGGACGCCGACGGCTCACCGGTGGCACAGACCGCCGACGCCTCCATGGGCTACGTCGGGGCCCGCCGCAACAGCGCGCGCGTCGCCGTCGCCCTCACGGTCCTGGGCGCAGTGATCCACACTGCCGCCGTCGTCGCCCGCGGCCTCGCGGCTCACCGCGTGCCCTGGGGCAACATGTACGAGTTCTGCACCACCGGCGCCCTGGTGGTGGCCGTGGTGTTCCTCCTGGTCCTGCTCCGGCGCGACCTGCGCTTCTTGGGAACCCTGGTGCTGGCCCTGGTCCTGATCATGATGATGGTGGCCACGATCGGCTTCCCGACGCCGGTGGCCCACCTGATTCCGGCGCTGCAGAGCTACTGGCTCGTCATCCACGTTTCGGTGGCCGTCATTGCGTCGGCGCTGTTCACGCTGACCTTCGCCATGTCCGTGCTGCAGCTGCTGCAGGCCGACCGCGAGTCCAAGATCCGCGCCGGCGGAGCGTCCAAGCTGGCGTTCCTGCGAATCGTGCCCTCCGCGCAGAGCCTTGAGAACTTCGCCTACCGGATCAACGCCGTCGCCTTCGTGCTGTGGACCTTCACCGTGATGGCCGGTTCGATCTGGGCCGAGCAGGCCTGGGGCCGGTACTGGGGCTGGGACACCAAGGAAGTCTGGAGCTTCGTGATCTGGGTGGTGTATGCCGGTTACCTGCACGCCCGTGCCACGCGCGGCTGGACCGGCACCCGTGCCGCCTGGCTGTCGATCGTCGGCTACCTGTGCATCATCTTCAACTTCACGATCGTGAACGTGTACTTCGCCGGTCTGCACAGCTACTCCGGCGTCTGACCCGTTCGATTTCCCGCGGGCCCGGTGCCCGCAGCTCCAAACCCGCCTCCCGGTTCGCCGGCAGGCGGGTTTTTTGCTGTCTCGTGTTGTTGCCGGCGCGGGGGTCGCTGGGTCGCTGCGCGTCCGGCGGGGCGGCGGGTGGTCCGGGGGCCGGCGGGTGGTCCGGGGGCCGGCGGGAGCCAGGCGTGTGGTCCGGGGCGCACGGCTTCCCAGTCTTTGAGGCTGGTGTGACTGGTGTGACCACATCAGCCCCACGGGTCAACAAACGGTGGGAACCAGTGCGGAAACCGGCCCCGCCAACCGGAAGCCCGGCCCCGCACCAACAAAAAACCCGCCCCCGGATTGGCCGGAAGGCGGGTTTCGCTGGAGTCGAGCTAAGGCAGGCTTCTAGGCGCTGGGCTTTTCGTCGTCGTTCTTCTTGTGCCCGGACTGCTTCTCGCGCGCCCGCAGCTCGGCTTCACGGCGCTTAAGCTCTGCTTCCTTCGCCTGCTGGCGGCGCCGGATCTCGAGGTTGCGCAGGAAATCGGGGTCGTCGTCCGGGGCGGTGGGATGGCGGGGTGCCCGGTTCTTGGGCGCCGGACCGCTTCTTGGGCGGCCCAAGAGGAACCACAGGAGGGCGCCGAGCACCGGCAGCAGCACGATAGTGAAGAGCCAGGCGACCTTGGAGATGCTGCGCACCTCCTGGGCCCGGGACATGACACAGTCGATGATGGCGTAGATGATTACGGCGGCGACGATGATGACACCGAAAAGCACGAGGCGAGGCATGAACCAATTGTAGTGGAGCAGGGCACAGCTGTGTCTTCCCGGTTCGGACCGGGCGGGTCGGTTATGGCCCGGAGGCCGAAGCGACGACATCCCAAAGCTGAAGAGGAACTAGAATGGCCCTGTGGCTTTCTGGAAATTTACCGCTCTCCGCCTTGGTTTGGTGGCCATCTTCTTCGCAGCATGCGTCTGGCTGGGCCTGGGCCTGGTGCTCTCGGCGATCGTCGGAGCAGTCCTCGCCTGGTGCGTCACGTACCTGTTCTTCCGCGACATGCGCGACGCTGCAGCCCGCAACGTGCAAAAGCGCTTCCACGGTGACGCGCCCCCGACCCGCAACCGCGGCGAGCTCGAGGACGCCGGCGCCGAAGACAGCATGCTCGATGCCCACCCCGACATCAAGATCGACAACGACCGCAAGCCCCGCGACAACTAACCGCCGCGAAACGTCAGCCGGAAGCTAGGCGAGCACCCGGGTCAGTACCAGTCCGAGGCTGTACAGCAGGGCGAAGCCCAGGTTGATCAGCCCGGTCTGCTGCAGCACAGGGATGAGGCTCCGGCGCTTCTTGCCCTTGAGCATGAGCCAGCTCGGCATCAGGCAGGCCGGGATGAGCAGCAGCACCAGCAGCACCCAGGGATAGTCAGCCGCGAGGAACAGCGGCAGCAGGATGGCCAGCGCCAGCATCATGACGTAGCTGATCCGGGCGGCCTCGTCGCCGAGCCGCACAGCCAGGGTCCGCTTGCCGGCTTCCCGGTCGGTGGGGATGTCCCGCACGTTGTTGGCCATCAGCAGGGCCATGGCAATCAGTCCGGTGCCCACGGCGCCGATCAGCGCCGGAACGCTGACCTGCCCGGCCTGCGTGTAGGTGGTGCCCAGGGTTGCCACCAGGCCGAAGAAAACAAACACGAAGATGTCGCCCAGGCCCATGTAGCCGTAGGGGTTCCGGCCGCCGGTGTAGCCCCAGGCCGCAGCGACGCAGCCCACGCCCACCAGGATCAGGAACCAGGTGGAGGACAGGATGATCAGGGCCAGCCCGGCAACCATGGCCACGCCGAAGCAGGCGAAGGCCGCGTACTTGACCTGCTTGGCGGGCGCCGCGCCGGAACCGGTCAGCCGCAGCGGGCCCACCCGGTTGTCGTCAGTGCCGCGGATGCCGTCGGAATAGTCGTTGGCGTAGTTCACGCCCACCTGCAGCAGCATCGCCACCAGCGCCGCCAGGACGGCGTGCAGGGGCTTGAAGGAACCCAGGTCGTACGCCGCGGCCGTACCGATGATGACTGGCGCCACCGCCATCGGCAGGGTGCGGGGGCGGGCTCCTTCTAACCACTGCGCGGCTGTAGCCACAATCAAAGTCCTTTAACTCGAGTAATGGTTTGTTCACGTTCTATTCTTCCGCAGCCGTGCGGTGCGAAAGACCCGGGCGCTGCGGCTCAGGGGTGCGTGTGTCCGGCGGCGGCCAGCAGGCGGCGAAGCCCCAGCCGGTCCGTCTTGCCGTTGGGCAGCAGCGGCAGGGCCTCCAGCAGGAGCACCACCTTGGGCACCGCGGGCTTTCCAAGGGTTGAGCGGACTGCGTCCTTGACCTTTTCGGGATCCACGGAGCCGACGACGGCGGCGCCCACCAGACTGCCCCACTCCGGACTGTCCAGGCCCAAAACCACGGCCTGGGAGACTTCGGGCAGCTGTTCGATGGCAGCTGAAACGGCGGCCGCGGAAATCTTGATGCCGCCGCTGACAATCACGTCGTCCAGCCGGCCGGACACCGTGACTCGTCCGTTCTCCACGCTGCCGGCGTCATCGGTGCGGTACCAGCGTCTTCCTGAATTGAAGCGGAACCGCTCGGCGGTCAGTTCCGGCTGGCCCATGTAGCCCTCGGCCAGGATGTCCCCGGCAATCCAGAGCGAGCCGGATTCGACGACGACGTCGACCCCGGGCAGGGGAACGCCGTCGTACACGCAGCCGCCGCAGGTTTCGCTCATGCCGTAGGTGGTGACGACGTTCAGGCCCAGGGCCGCGGCGTCGGCCAGCAGCCCCGCACCGGCGGGCGCCCCGCCGAGCAGGATGGCGTTGAAGCGGCGCAGCACGCGCAGGGTCTCGGGTTCGGGGTTGCTCAGCAGCCGGTGCAGCTGGGTGGGAACCAGGGAGGTGAAACGGTTCCGGTCCGTCATCTCGGCCGCCGCGGAGGTGAAGCGCGCGGCGCTGAAGGACCCGGAGGTGTCCATGAAGACGGGCTGCGTTCCGGCGTACAGGGACCGGATCAGCACCTGGATTCCGGCAATGTAGTGCGCCGGCAACGCCATCAGCCATTGGCCGTCGGCCTCCAGCGCCATCGCCGTGGCCATGGAGGAAGCCGCGAGGGCATCGGTGGTGAGCATGGTCTGTTTGGGCGTGCCCGTGGACCCGGAGGTGCTGATGACCAGGGCAATGTCATCGTTGGGCAGCTCACCGGAGAAGGTCTGGTGCGGGTTGGCGTGCGGGGCCACCGCGGGGCCTTCGCCGGCGAGGGCTTCGGCCAGCGGGGCCAGCAGCGTTTCGGCATTGAAGCCGGCGGGAGTATGGACGGTCAGCAGTTCCATGTAGCGGCGGCCTAGAAGTAGTAGGGGAAGGAGGACCAGTCGGGGTCCCGTTTTTCGAGGAAGGCTTCCTTGCCCTCCACCGCCTCGTCGGTCATGTAGGCCAGCCGGGTGGCCTCGCCCGCGAAGACCTGCTGTCCGGCCAGGCCGTCGTCGGCCAGGTTGAAGGCGAACTTCAGCATGCGGATGGCCTGCGGGGACTGCCGGGCGATGTCGGCGGCGTATTCCAGGGCCACCTTCTCCAGGTTCTCGTGGTCCACGGCCTCGTTCACGGCGCCCATGGCCACCATGTCCTCGGCGGAGTATTCACGGGCCAGGAAGAAAATTTCGCGGGCCTTCTTCTGGCCGATCTGCCGGGCCAGCAGCGCGGAGCCGTAGCCGGCGTCGAAGCTGCCCACGGTGGCGTCCGTCTGCTTGAACTTGCCGTGCTGACGGGACGCAATGGTCAAATCCGAGACGACGTGCAGGCTGTGCCCTCCGCCGGCGGCCCAGCCGTTGACGACGGCGATAACCACCTTGGGCATGGTGCGCATCAGGCGCTGCACCTCCAGGATGTGCAGCCGTCCGGCGCGGGCCGGATCGATGGTTTCCCTGGTCTCGCCTTCGGCATACTTGTACCCGTCACGGCCGCGGATCCGCTGGTCGCCGCCGGAGCAGAAGGAGTGGCCACCATCCTTGGGGGAGGGGCCGTTTCCGGTCAGCAGGACGGTGGCGACGTCGGGCGTCATCCGGGCGTGGTCCATGGCACGGTAGAGCTCGTCGACGGTCCCCGGGCGGAAGGCGTTGCGGACTTCCGGACGGTTGAACGCGATGCGCACCGTCGGCAGGTCGCGCACGATGCCGCCGTCGGCCGTGCGCTCCACCTGGCGGTGGTAGGTCATGTCCTTCAGGTCCTCGAACCCGGAGACAAGACGCCACTGCTGCGGGTCGAAAATATCGGACACCTGTTCTGGAAGTTCTGTGCTCACAGTTCCGAGTTTATCGTTCCGCCCCAAACCGGCGGTTGCGCACGTTCCCGAGGCCGGTTTGCCGATAGTTTCCGCTGTGTCATCCCGTATTCCGCCCGGGTCCCTGTCACCGGGTGCAGCGCTGCCCTACCTTTGCACCATGGCTGGCTCCGCTCCGGGGATTGATGGCCCCGCATCCGACGCAATGCTCAAGCTCGGCAGGTTCTTCACCCGCTGGGACGAGACCGCTGACGGGAGGGCCGTGTTCCGGGAAGGCGGCCGGAAGGGGGACGCTTTCTACCGAAACCGGTGGAGCCACGACAAGGTGGTGCGGTCCACTCACGGGGTGAACTGCACCGGATCCTGCTCCTGGAAGGTCTACGTCAAAGACGGGATCATCACCTGGGAGGCGCAGGAAACGGATTACCCCACGGTGGGCCCGGACCGGCCCGAATACGAGCCGCGCGGCTGCCCCCGCGGCGCAGCATTCTCCTGGTACACCTATTCGCCCACCCGGGTCCGCTATCCCTACATCCGCGGCGTGCTGCTGGAAATGTACCGCGCGGCCAAACGCGAGACCGGCGACCCGGTGCTGGCCTGGGAACAGATCATCAACCACCCCGACCGCCGCCGGACCTACCAGCAGGCCCGGGGCAAGGGCGGACTGGTGCGCTCCAGCTGGGCCGAAGCCCTCGAAATGACTGCCGCCGCCCACGTCTCCACGATTCGGAACTACGGACCCGACCGCTGCACCGGTTTCTCCCCGATCCCGGCGATGTCCATGGTCTCGCACGCCGCCGGCGCCCGGTTCATCAACCTGATCGGCGGGGTGATGAACAGCTTTTACGACTGGTACGCGGACCTGCCCGTGGCCAGCCCGCAGGTTTTCGGCGACCAGACCGACGTGCCCGAATCCGGTGACTGGTGGGACGCGACGTACCTGATGATGTGGGGATCAAACATCCCCGTGACCCGCACCCCCGATGCGCACTGGATGGTGGAGGGCCGGTACCGCGGCACCAAGGTGGTTTCGGTCAGCCCGGACTACGCCGACAACACCAAGTTCGCCGATGAATGGCTGCCCGCGCAGGCCGGCTCGGACGGCGCCCTGGCCATGGCCATGGGGCACGTCATCCTGAAGGAGAACTTCGTGGACCGGCGGGTGCCGTTCTTCGAGGACTATGTCCGCCAGTTCACCGACCTGCCGTTCCTGGTCACGCTGGACACGCGCGACGACGGCAGCGTGGTGCCCGGGAAGTTCCTCACCGCCGCCGATCTGGGCCGCCGCGAGGCGAAAGCCTCCGACGCCGCGTTCAAGACGGTGCTCCTGGACCGCGACGCCGGCACCCCGGTGGTGCCCAACGGCTCGGTGGGCTTCCGGTACAACGAGGCCGACGCCGGCAAATGGAACCTTGACCTGCAGGGCGTCGTTCCGGCCCTGTCCATCGCTGACGCCGCTTCGTGGCCCGGGCACACCAGCCGGGTGGAGCTCCCGGCGTTCACCGACCCCGGCGGAGCCGGCTCCGTCCTGCACCGCGGCGTCCCGGTGACGAGCATCGCCGGCCGCACCGTCACGACCGTCTTTGACCTGATGCTCGCGCAATACGGCGTGGCGCGGCCCGGGCTCGGAGGGGAGAGCCTGCCGGGGGAGTGGGCCGCGGGATACGACGACGCCGGCACCCCCTACACCCCCGCCTGGCAGCAGGAAATCACCAACGTCGCACCCGAAGCGGTGCTCCGGACCGCCCGGGAATTCGCGGCCAACGCGGAAAAGTCCAAGGGCCGCTCGATGATCATCCTCGGCGCCGGCATCTGCCAGTGGTACCACGGGGACGTCACCTACCGGGCGATCCTGGCTCTGCTGATGCTGACCGGGTGCGAGGGCCGCAACGGCGGCGGCTGGGCGCACTACGTGGGCCAGGAGAAGTGCCGGCCCATCACCGGCTGGGCCGCGATGGCCTCGGCCGGCGATTGGAACCGGCCGCCCCGGTTCATGATCGGCACCGCCTTTTGGTACATGCACACCGACCAGTTCCGCTCCGACGGCTATTCCTCGGACTCCCTGCAGTCCCCGCTGGCGCAGGGGCACCTGCGCGGTCTGCACACCGCCGACGTCATCGCGAAGTCCACCCGGATGGGCTGGATGCCGTTCTTTCCGCAATTCGACGCGAAAAACTCTTTGGACGTGGCGGACGAGGCCGCGGCCGGGGTGGCCCGCGGCGAGGCGGCTGACGAAGCGTCCTGGGTCGCCAAACAGCTCAAGGACGGGCGGCTGCGCTTCGCCGTCGAGGACGTGGACGCTCCGGAAAACTGGCCGCGGACGCTGATCCTGTGGCGTTCGAACCTGCTGGGCTCCTCCGCCAAGGGAGAGGAGTATTTTCAGAAGCACCTGCTCGGCACCCTGAACAACGTGATGGGCAAGGACCACGGCGAATCCCGGCCCGCCGACGTCGTCTGGCACGAGAACGCGCCGCAGGGAAAGCTGGATCTGCTGGTGTCGGCGGACTTCCGGATGACCAGCTCCACCCTGCTCTCCGACGTCGTGTTCCCGGCGGCGACCTGGTACGAGAAGTACGACCTGTCCTCCACCGACATGCATCCCTACGTGCATGCGTTCACCCCGGCGATCGCCCCGCCCTGGGAGGCGAAGACCGACTACGACCTGTTCCGGCTGCTGGCCGAGGAGTTCTCCCGGCAGGCCGCCACCCATTTGGGGGTGCGCAGGGACCTGGTGGCGACCGCGCTGACCCATGACACGCCCGGTGAAATCGCGCAGCCCGGCGGGCACGCCCCGGACTGGAAGGGAACGGACATTCCGGCGATTCCGGGCAAGAACCTGCCGTCCCTGGCCGTGGTGGAACGGGACTACGCGGCGATCGGCGAGAAGTTCGCCGCCGTCGGTCCGCTGGCGGACAAGCTGGGGTTCACCACCAAGTACGTGAAGTACGACGTGTCCAAGCCGCTGGCCCAGCTGGCCCGCAAGCACGGGGTCTTTGACCGCGGCGCCGCCGCCGGCCGCCCGGCCGTGGACACCGACGCCCGGATGGCCGAGGCCATCCTGCTGCTCTCCGGCACCACCAACGGGGAGCTGGCGGTGCAGGGGTTCCGGACGCTGGAGAAACGGACCGGCACGCCGCTGGCGGACCTGGCCGAGGGCGCGGAGGACAAGCAGATCACCTTCCGCGACACCCAGGACCGGCCGACGCCGGTGATCACCTCGCCGGAATGGTCCGGCTCGGAGACCGGCGGCCGGCGCTACGCCCCCTTCACCATCAACATTGAGCGGCTGAAGCCCTTCCACACGCTGACCGGCCGGATGCACTTCTTCCTGGACCATGACTGGATGCAGGACATGGGTGAGGCGCTGCCGATCTACCGGCCGCCGCTGGACATGCACCGGCTGTTCGGCGAGCCGCAGCTGGGAACCCGCGGTGAATTGTCAGTGGCGGTGCGCTACCTGACCCCGCACAACAAGTGGTCCATCCACTCCGAGTACCAGGACAACCTGCTGATGCTCTCGCTCTCCCGCGGCGGTACGGCGGTATGGATGAGCACCTCCGACGCCGCGCTGATCGAAGTGGAGGACAACGACTGGGTGGAGTGCGTGTCCACCAACGGGGTGCTGGTGGGCCGGGCCATTGTGAGCAGCCGGATGCCGGCCGGCGTCGTCTATGTCCACCACGCGCAGGAACGCATCATCGACACGCCGAAATCCGAGGCCACCGGCCGCCGCGGCGGGATCCACAACTCGGTGACCCGGATCCTGGTCAAGCCCACGCACATGATCGGCGGCTACGCGCAGCAGTCCTGGGCCTTCAACTACCTTGGCCCCACCGGCAACCAGCGCGACATCGTGACAGTCGTGCGCAAACGTTCCCAGGAGGTGCGGTACTGATGCGAATCATGGCGCAGACGGCAATGGTGATGGCACTGGACAAGTGCATCGGCTGCCACACCTGTTCGGTGACCTGCAAGCAGGCCTGGACCAACCGGGCGGGCACCGAGTACGTCTGGTTCAACAACGTGGAGACCCGTCCCGGGCAGGGCTATCCGCGCCGTTACGAGGACCAGGAGAAGTGGAAGGGCGGCTGGGAACTGAACAGCCGCGGCAAGCTGAAGCTGAAGGCCGGCGGACGGCTCGCCAAGCTGTTCGGCATCTTCGCCAGCCCCGTGCAGCCGGAACTGAACGACTATTACGAGCCCTGGACCTACGACTACGAAAACCTGATCAATGCTCCGGCCGGCAACGATTTCCCGGTGGCGAAGCCCAAATCCCTGATTACCGGCGAGGACATGAAGATCACCTGGTCCGCCAACTGGGATGACAGCCTCGGCGGATCGGGCCGCACGGAGCTCCGGGATCCGGTGCTGGAGAAGATGCGCCGGGAGGCGGAGGAGAAGGTGAAGCTGGAATACGATTCCACGTTCATGTTCTACCTGCCCCGGATCTGCGAGCACTGCCTGAATCCCTCCTGCATGGCCTCCTGTCCCTCCGGAGCCATCTACAAGCGGGAGGAGGACGGCATTGTGCTGGTGGACCAGGACCGCTGCCGCGGGTGGCGGCAGTGCGTCACGGGCTGCCCGTACAAGAAGATGTACTTCAACCACCGCTCCGGCAAGGCGGAGAAGTGCACCTTCTGCTATCCGCGCATCGAGGTGGGGCTGCCCACCGTCTGCGCCGAAACCTGTGTGGGCCGGCTGCGCTACATCGGCATCTTCCTGTACGACGCCGACCGCGTCACCGCCGCGGCGTCCGTCCCGAACGAGCAGGACCTGTACGAGGCCCAGCTGGATCTGATGATGGACCCGAATGACCCGGACGTCATCGCCGCCGCCCGGGCCGAGGGAATCCCGGAGGACTGGCTGGACGCGGCCCGGCGCTCGCCGGTGTACGCCCTGGCCAAGGAGCTGCGGGTGGCCCTGCCGCTGCATCCGGAGTATCGGACCATGCCCATGGTTTGGTACGTGCCGCCCCTCTCACCCATCGTTGACGTGCTCAAGGATCAGGGGCACGACGGCGAGAGCGCCGACAACCTCTTCGGCGCCATCGAGGCACTGCGGATCCCGGTGGAATATCTGGCGGAGCTGTTTACCGCCGGCGACACGGACCTGGTCACTGGCGTGCTGCGGAAGCTCGCCGCCATGCGGGCCTACATGCGCAGCATCACCCTCGGCGACCTTCCGGACGAAAAGATTGCTTCCGACGTCGGGATGACCGGCGAGCAAATCGTGGCGATGTACCGGCTGATGGCCGTGGCCAAATACGAGGAACGCTACGTGATTCCCAGCGCCCATCTGGAGGACGCCCACAACCTGGAGGAAATTGGCTGCTCCCTGGACGTGGAGGGCGGGCCCGGAATGGGGCAGACCGGAGTCTTCGGCGAAGCATCCGGGCGGCCCGTGCCCGTGGCAGTAGAGAATTTTGCTGCCCTGCAGGCACGCCAGCGCGGCGAAGACCCCACCGGCAACGGAAACCTGGGCGGGCGGGTGAACCTGCTCAACTGGGACGGCCGAGGTTCACCCAAGGGCCTGTTCCCGGCGGGCAACAACCGCGGAGCCCCGGACACGGCGGCCGGCGGCACCGGCGGTTCGACCGGCGACGGCAAGGGTGCAGTGTACGACCAAGCAGAGGGTGACCGGCCGCAGTCCGACCGCGGACGCGGTGCCGGGCCGGCCGGCGGAGGGGGCGCGGAATGAGCCTGTTGGAGAAACTGCTGGGCAAGGCAGGCAAGGGGACTTTCGACCCGGAGCCGTACAGGGACGCCCGCCCGCGGCGCAGCGCCGTCGTCCGGCAGGCCGCGGGCCTGCTGCTGGAATATCCCGATGAGGCGCTGGTGGACCTGGTCCCGGCACTCCGGGAGGCGCTCGGGGAAGCCGGAGCCGACACGGGGCCCGTGGAGGAGCTCTTCGCCTCGCTGACGGACCGTCCCCTGCACGAGGTGCAGTCGGAGTATGTCCAGGAATTCGACCTCTCCAAACGGCACAGCCTGCACCTGACCTACTGGACCGACGGTGACACCCGCCGCCGCGGCGAGGCCCTGGCGGCCTTCAAGGAGGTTTACCGGGCGCACGGGGCGCTGCCCGAGGGAACGGAGCTGCCCGACTACCTGCCGCTGGTGCTGGAGTTCGCAGCGAAGGTGTCCCCGGCGGACGGCTACGAACTGCTGCAACGCTACCGCCCGTCGCTGGAACTGCTGCGGCTGGCCCTTCGCGACGACGGACTGCCCCATTCCGGGGCACTGGCCCTGGTCTGTTCCACGCTGCCCGGCGTATCGCCCGAGGACCGGCAGACCGTCATGCACAGGGCAGGATACGGCCCGCCCACGGAGAGCGTTGGCCTTGAACCCTACAGTTCACGGCTGCTGCCGGTTTCTGAAAGGAACTCCCCATGAGGCCTGCGAACCTGCCGCCGGATGTCCCGCTGGATGTTCCCCTGGATGTTCCCCCGCCGGCCAATGTGGAGGTGGGGCTCGGCGATGTGATGCTGTGGGGCGTGCTGCCCTACGTGGTGTTGGCTGTGCTGGTTCTGGGCTCGATCTGGCGGTACCGCTATGACCAGTTCGGCTGGACCACGCGTTCGTCCCAGCTGTATGAGTCCCGGCTGCTGCGCATCGCCTCCCCGCTGTTCCACTTTGGGATCCTGGCGGTGATCGTGGGGCACTTCATGGGGCTGGTGCTCCCTAAAACCTGGATGGATGACATTGGCATCAACGAGGACAGATACCACTTCTTTGCCCTCTCGGTGGGGTCGATTGCCGGACTCGCCACGCTGGTGGGGATCGTGCTGCTCATTTACCGCAGGCGCACCACCGGACCGGTGTTCATGGCCACCACCCGCAACGACAAGGCGATGTACCTCTTCCTGCTCGCCGCAATCCTGACGGGCCTGGCCACGACGGTCTTCTCGGTTTTCGACTCCGGAATCGTGAACTACCGGGACACGGTGGGGCCCTGGTTTCGGTCAATTTTCATCTTCCAGCCGGACATCACCGCGATGACCGCGGCCTCCCTGTCGTTCAAGATCCACACGCTGTGGGGCCTGGCATTGTTTGCTCTCTGGCCGTTCACCCGGCTGGTGCATGCCTTCACTGCGCCGCTGCAGTACCTGTTCCGGCCCTACATCGTGTACCGCTCACGGGGGAAGCGCCCCGCGTCAGGAGCCGCCACGCCCCGCGGCAGCTGGGCGCCGGTGGGCACCCCGGACCGCGACCGAAAAGGCACTCCCCGCCCCTGACCGGCAGTAAGGACCGACGCCATGTCATCAGCAGAGACCCCGGCATCCGCCGCAAACCTGAAAACCGGCCAGCTCCGGAACCTGATCGTCGCTACCGTCGCCTCCACCGTGGGGTTCTGGGCCTGGACCATCATCGGCCCGCTCTCCAGCCGGTACGCCTCCGGCATGGACCTGGGGCCGGGGCAAACCTCCATCCTGGTGGCCATGCCGATCCTGGTCGGCTCGGTGGCGCGCATCCCGGTGGGTGCGCTGACCGACCGCTTCGGCGGCCGCGTCATGTTCACCGTCATCCTGGGCGTCACGGCACCGTTGGTGCTGCTCACCGGAATCGTCGGGCAGCTGGAGAACTTTCCGTTTCTGGTGGTCATTGCGTTTTTCCTCGGCATTGCCGGCACTGTGTTCGCGATCGGCATCCCGTTCTGCTCCGCCTGGTACGAGCGCAACCGCAAAGGCTTCGCCACCGGCGTCTTCGGCGCCGGCATGGTGGGCACCGCTGTCTCGGCGTTCTTCACGCCCCGACTGGTCACCGCCGTCGGCTACATGGGCACACACATCATCATCGCCGTCGTCGTTGCAGCTATGGCGCTGCTGAGCTGGCTGATACTGCGGAATTCCCCGGCGTGGAGCGCTCCCACGCAACCGGTGCTGCCAAAGATCACGCACGCGTTCACCCTGCGGGCCACCTGGCAGCTGTGCTTCCTGTACGGGGTGGTGTTCGGCGCGTTTGTGGCGTTTTCGAACTACCTGCCCACGTATCTCGGCAACGTCTACGACTACGACGCGACGGCCGCCGGCACCCGAACTGCAGGTTTCGCCGTCGCAGCCGTGATCGCCCGGCCAATCGGCGGCTCGATCGCTGACAGGGTGGGGCCCAAACTGGTCACCCTCGCGTCCCTGGCCGGCACCGTGGTGCTGGCCGTCGTCGTCGCGCTGCGTCCCGAGGAGGAACGTGTTTACGGCACCGCCTTCATCCTGATGGCGTTGTTCCTGGGCCTGGGCACCGGTGGCGTGTTCGCCTGGGTGGGACGCGCTGCTCCGCTGCAGGACGTGGGGACGGTGGGCGGCATTATTGCCGCCGCCGGTGGCCTGGGCGGCTACTTTCCGCCGCTGGTCATGGGCGCAACCTATGATCCCGCAAACCGCAGTTATTTCGTGGGACTGATGCTGCTGGCGGCCTTCGCCGCGGTTGCCCTGCTGCTGACCTTCACTGTGCGCAACGGCGGCAAGGTGGACGAGCGCACCCGTACCTGAGCCGGCGAAGCCAGCGCCGTCACCGCCCGTCCTGCACCCCGTGCGGCGGGTCGGGGGTGCACCGGAAACCCGGGGGTGTTGGTATTGTTCTCCATGAATTATCAATGGGGGAGTGTTGTGGGGAAACGGACGAAGGTCACTGCTGCCGGGACTGCCTTGGAACGCCTGAAACACGCGCGGATCCCGGCATCTGACGCGCACCGGGAAGCCACTGGGCAGTTGGAGTACTTGGACGGGCAGATTGAGCATCTCACGGGCCTTGCCGCCCGGTTCGCACGCCGCAGGAACCACCTGCTCGCCGCCGCCGAAGCGCAGCCGCAGGATGCCGGCTCTGCCGCGGACCTGGCAAGCACCGCGGAGCGGCTGCAGGCCGACGTTGAGCAGGTCAAGGCCGGAGTCATTGAAGCCCGCGCCGCCGCAGCGGAACGGCAGCAGAGCACCTCGGAAATGCTGGCCAATATCGATGCCGCCGCCGACCGGCTTTCGGAGGCCATGCTGGAACAGGCCAACACGGCCAAGCTCCGCGAGCTGAAGCGCGGGTACCGGGACCGGCTGCGGACCGTGGGTGCGCATCTGCCCGGCCATGCGCCCGCCGTGTTGCCGCCCATTCCGGCCTCCGTGACCTGGGAGCTGGAGGGCAGAGTGCGTGACGCCACCCGGCTGACCTACGAGGCGGAAGCCCTGACCGCCCTGCAGCGGGAGCCGGTGCAGTGAAAACTCTCCACTTCCCGTTCATTACCAGTACCGGCACCTACAGCTGGGTACGCCTGATCCTTCGGGCAACAGCAGTGGCAGCCTTGGTGATTGCCGGCATATGGCCGGGGAGCCTTTTGTCCTGGCTGGTCGTCCTGATGCTCCTGCGCGAAGTGTTGAGGGTGGTGATCAGCTTCCTCGCCTGCCGGCACGACACTAAGTCCTTCGTCTTCAAGCTCAAGGAGCAGTTTCCCGGCACGCCCGCCGTCACGGCCAAGGACTTCAAGCACCTGGTGCGAACCGGACACCTGGCAGTGGACTGCGGCGCCGGATCCTGGCTCTTCCTGTCCCTCAGCGAGGGGGTTCCCCTGAGAGGCCTGAAATCCGGTTACAAGGTGACGGGCCGGAACCGGCACGGCGACTTCGGGCTGGCGGAGTTCGACGCCATCATGGATTCCCTCGTCTTCAGCGCTCCGGTGGCCGCCGCACTGAAGGCGGTCAAATCCGAAGAGCGGAAAATTCCTCCGGCGCCGCCCGGGCCTCGCCTCCCCGGCTCCCCGCGCGAGCCCCAACCGAAGACCTTCAACAAGAAGTTGGCAATCGCCAGCGGCCTGTGGCACGGATTATTCGGCAGCGACAAGTGGGACGAACGCCTCACCGCCAACGGGTAGCAGGAAGGGCCGCGCGGAGATGGTCAGGAAAACGCCGCCCGGACGCAGGCCCCGGCAGCGGCAACGACAACGGCAACGGCCTGCAGAGTAGAGTCGGAGAATGGGTGCAACTGAACTGATCCTCATCCGGCACGGTGAAAGCGCGGGCAACCTTGCCGCCACCGCAGCGATGCGCTCCGGCGCTGAAGTCATCGACATCGACCTGCGCGACGCCGACGTTCCGCTCAGCGACGACGGCGTCCTCCAGGGGGAGGCACTGGGCCGCCTCTTCGACGGCCTGCCGCGAGCTGAACGCCCCGACTCCGTGTGGTGCTCGCCCTATCTGCGGGCCCGGCAGACGGCCGAACTGGCCGGACTGCAGGACCTGCGCGTTGACGAACGGCTGCGCGACCGCGAGCTGGGCATCCTGGATCTGCTGACCTCGGCGGGCGTGACCGCCCGGTTCCCGGATGAGGCGCAGCGCCGGAACTGGCTGGGCAAGTTCTCCTACCGTCCGCCGGGAGGGGAATCCTGGGCCGATGTGGCGCTGCGGCTGCGGTCGGTCCTGCGCGACCTCGACGAGGACGAGGACGGCGGGCGGGTCGCCGTCGTCTGCCACGATGCGGTGATCATGCTGATCCGCTACATCTGCGAACGCCTCAGCGAGCAGGAGCTGCTGGAGATCGCGGCAAGCACCAGCGTCCGCAACGCCTCCGTCACGCGGCTGGTTCGGCCCTCCGGGCACGGCCGCTGGACCCTGAAGAGCTTCAACGCCGTGGACCATCTGGAGTCCGGCGGCGCCCCCGTCACCGAGCATGCAGGAGATGAAGAGCATGTCCAGCCCCGCTGAAGTCGTAACACCGGCACTGCTGAAGAACTGGCAGGTCAACCGGGACGCGGCCGACAAGTCTGACCGCGGCACCGTCCTGGTGGTTGGCGGGGCACGGTTTTCGCCGGGCGCCGCGATGCTGGCCGGGCGGGCGGCGCTGCGGGTCGGCGCCGGCCGGCTGACGCTGGCCGTGGCGGAGTCCGCCGCGGTGGCCGTCGCGGTGGCGGTGCCGGAATCGGGCGCCGTGGGACTGCCGGAGGACGACGGCGTCATCTCCGGCGAGCGGGCGGCGAAGGCTCTGGCCGTTGCCTTGGAAAGCGCCGACGTCGTGGTGATCGGACCCGGCCTCGACGACGCCGAGCAAGCCGCCGAGCTGCTCCGGGGGATCGGTCCGCTGCTGAACGGTTCCGCCGCCGTCGTCCTGGATGCCTTCGCCCTCGGCGTGCTGCCCGGGCTGCCGGAAGTCTACGAACGCTGGGCCGGGCGCCTGGTCCTGACGCCGAACAAGAACGAAGCCGCGCGCCTGCTGGACGCGGATCCGGAGGCCGACCTCGAGATGGAGCAGGCCGCCGGCGACATCGCTGCCAGGTACCAGGCAGTGGTGGCCCTGCACGGGCTCATCGCCGCCCCGGACGGTCGCCGCTGGGAAATTCCGGCCGGAAATCCCGGGCTGGGCACCTCCGGCAGCGGCGACGTCCTGGCCGGCGCGGTCGGCGGATTCCTCGCCCGCCAAGCGTCCCCGGAGCAGGCCGCCTGCTGGGGCACCTACCTGCATTCCACCGCCGGCGACCGGCTTTCCGCAGCCCAGGGGCCGCTGAGCTTCCTCGCCGGAGAGCTGCTCGAAGCGATGCCCCGCGTGATGGCGGAGCTGACCGTCTAGCGGTGCCGAGAATGAACCGGCCGGCGATCCTGCCCCTGCCCTACACCTTCACGCCCCGGGACGGGTTTGCCGCCGGGTTCTATGTCCTGTTCCTCCTGATCTTCAGCTTTGCCCCGGGCCTTGGCGTTCCCGGTCTGATGCAGCTGATCCCTGATCCGCTGCTGGCCGGCTACGCCGTGAACCTGGCGTTCTACCTGTCCGCAGGCGCGCTGGCGGCCTGGGCGTCGTGGCGCTATGCGGTGCGGGAGACCCGGATCCTGGCTACCCGCCCGTGGCTGACCCTGGCGATCATTCCCGGCGGCGTTTTCGCGATGCTGCTGCTTACCGCCGTCGTCGTCCTGATTTCCGGCCCGCCGGAGACCGCGGTGAACCAGGAGGCGGTTGAGGGGCTGGTCGTCTCCCTGCCTCCGCTGCTGATCATTCCCCTGCTGGTGGTGATTGCGCCGTTTGTCGAGGAGTACATCTTCCGCCACCTGCTGATCGGCAAGCTCAGCAAATACCTCAACATCTGGGTCTGCTGCCTGATCTCGCTGCTGCTGTTCGCCGGGATCCACATCGCGGGGAAGGAATCGCTGACGCTGCCGGTGCTGCTTCCGTACCTGGCCATGGGCGCGGTTCTGGTGGGCATCTACGTCTGGGCGGGGAACAACTTCATCCTGTCCTACGCGGTCCACGCCGCGAAAAACCTGCTCGCCGTCCTGCTGACCTACGCGATCCCGGCAGAGCTGCTGGGATAACCGTTGGCGGTGCGGCGTCGGATCCGCCGGTCGGCGGACTAGGCGATGCAGAATTCGTTGCCCTCGGGGTCGGCCATCGTGTACCAGGAGGACGGACCCTGCTCGGCTGCGTAAAGGAACGTGGCACCCCGCGCCTCCAGCGCCGCGCGCATCGCGTCCTTGTCTCCGCCGTCGAGGTGGATGTCCAGATGGATGCGGTCCTTCACCGTCTTCGGTTCGGGCACGGGCTGGAACAGGATTCGCAGGCGTCCCGGGGAACCCACCTCGCTTTCCCGGCAGATTGCGGCGCCGTCGCGCCACCTGCGCTGTCCGTTGTGCTCGATCAGCAGGTCCGGGCTTACGGCGCCCTGTTCCAGCAGGGAATCGATCAGGGCCTGGTCGAGGGGCTCCGGGACCCAGCCCAGGGTTTCGGCCCACCAATCGGCCTGGGCGTGGGGGTCGGCGCAGTCAACACATATCTGGATATTGAACGTCATGGGCAGGAGCCTAGCCAGCGGCAGGCTCCTGCCCGGAAGGATTGCGGACAGTTACTGTCCGCAGACGCCGGCGCGGCCCGGAAGCGATCGCCGGGGGTCAGCCCCGCAGCTGCTCTTGAGCGGCAGCGCCGGCGCCTGCGGCGATCCGTTTACAGGGATGCACCCTTTCCGGCGTGGCCAAGTAGAAAAAAGAGCGCCGGGCCGGGCTGTCGAAGCCGCCGGGCACCAACAGCGACGAGTAGCGTGCGCACCACTGTGCCTCTCCGCCGGAGTGCGCCAGGGCCAGTGCCAGGGCGGGGATGTCGTGGAACCACATCAGCTGCTGCTCACCGTCCACAATCAGCTGGATCAGGTCCAGCTCAACATCGGCGTAGGCCCGGGCATCCACCCAGTCATCAAAACCGGCCAGCTTTTTGCCGTGGATGAGGTGGACGTTGTGGCCGGGGGTGAAGCTGACGCAACGGGTGTCACTGGAAATGCTCACAGCGTGGTCCTTTACAGAGTGTCCTTGCCCGCGCCGGGCGGCAGCGGGCCGCTTCGTCATCCGAACCACCCGCCGAACAGTGGGGTTGGTGTGAGGCCAGTCGGAGCTTTTCCGGCCGGACGAATCCGGGCCGGTGGCCACCTCTCGTGAAGCTGAGACCACCCTAGCGCACGACGCCGACACTGGGAACCGCCGTGGTCCGCCGTGATGTGCGTGGCCCGTTCATCCGCCGGAAACAGCCTCGAAACTCCGTTTGGCTAGCTTGATGGCACGAGCTATTGGAGGACACGATGAACCGAATGCTGATTGGACGCGAGGCCGCAGCGGTACTCACCAAGGGCCTGGGCCGCAGGGGATTCCTCGGAGCCGCGGCGGGTCTTGGCATGTTGGCGGTGGGGTCGGGATGCAGTGCGAAACCGGCGCAGGATTCTTCCGCGGCAGCTGCGGACGCCGGTGCTGCCGGGTCGCCCGGGTCGGCCGGCCCGAGGCCGGGGGCCATCCTGCAGCCGCACTCCGGAGACATGCCCGGGGACCTCTATCTCGCCTCCACCCCGGACGAAGTGCTCTGGGGTTACGTGCCGACTGTGCATGCCACGCCGGTGGCCCGGATGAAATCCGGGCAGACCGTCACCATCGACGCCCTCTCGCATGAGGGGATCTTGGAGGACCAGGGCCGGGATCCGCTGTCCTTCTTCGGGGGCCACGGCGTCGCGGCGGACGGGGTGCTGCAGGACGCCCTGGACATTGCCGCCGGCTACAACCGCACGCCGCGGAACTTCGACACGGACGGGCCGCACATCGTCACCGGTCCCGTTGCCGTGGAAGGAGCCGAGCCCGGTGACGTCCTGAAGATCGAAACCCTCGCGGCCGTGCCCCGGGTCCCCTACGGCGTCGTCTCCAGCCGCCACGGCAAGGGCGCGCTCGCGCTGCAGAACGGCCCGGCCGCACCGGAGGGCATCACCCTGGAGGAAGTCATGCCGCCGGCGGCCGCGGACAACCGGTCCTCGGGCGTCCCGACGGACTACGGCAACGTCTCGGTCTTCACCGCAATCGAGGACGGCAAGGGCGTTATGACCAGCGGCGACATGAAAATCCGCTTTCCGCTGCGCCCGTTCATGGGCATGATGGGCGTGGCCTTCTCCGAGAACGAGGGCCTGACCGGCCCCGAGGCCAACTCAGTGCCGCCCACGCTCGGCGGCGGCAACATCGACATCCGCCATCTGGGCCCCGGGTCCACCTTTTACCTGCCGGTCAAGGCCGACGGCGCCCTGTTCTACGTGGGCGATCCGCACATGGGCATGGGCGACGGCGAAGTGGCGCTGACCGCCATGGAAGGTTCCCTGCGCGGCACCTTCCGGCTGACCGTCTGCAAACCCGGTTCGGGGGACGCGCCGGCCCTGGCCCACCGGTATCCGTTCGGCGAAACCGCAGATGCCTGGATTCCCATCGGCCTCTCCGACCCCGACGGCCTGGGCGCCGGTGGGGTGAGCAGTGACCTGAACGTGGCCATGCGGCGGGCAGTGGTCAATGCCCTGGACTTCCTCGAGCAGGAAAAAGGCATGGACCGCGCCGTCGCCTACGCCTACCTGTCCGCCGCCGCCGACTTCGCCGTGTCCCAGGTCGTGGACCGGACCGTGGGCGTGCACGGGCTGATCCGCAAGGCCGACTTCGGCTGATGCCTCAGCCGAAGGGGTCAGCGCCGAATGTTCAGCGCCAGCCGGCCGCCGGAGCGACATGCTTGAGGATGCTCTCCAGCAGCTGCACGTTGTAGTCAACGCCCAGCTGGTTCGGCACCGTGATCAGGACCGTGTCCGCGGCCTGCACCGCGGCGTCGCCGGCCAGCTGGGCCGCAATCACCTCCGGTTCACCGATGTAGCTCTTGCCGAACCGGGCCAGTCCGCCGTCGAGCCGGCCCACCTGGTCCCTGGTGTCGGCCTGGGCACGCAGCCCGAAATACCGGCGGTCCTCCTCGGTAACCAGGGGAATGACGCTGCGGCTGACGGATACGCGCGGCGTTCCCTCGTGCCCGGACTCCGCCCAGGCGGCGCGGAACACCTCAATCTGCTCGGCCTGGAGCTGGTCAAAGGGCACGCCTGTGTCCTCGGTCAGGAGGGTCGAGCTCATCAGGTTCATGCCCTGCTGGCCCGTCCACTTCGCCGTGGCCCGCGTTCCCGAACCCCACCAGATCCGGTTGCTCAGCCCGGGGGACTGCGGTTCCACCGGCAGCGTTCCGGAGGCGCCGGTCATGACCGGATCGGAGGCCGCCAGACCGGCACCGGCGATCGCGGCGCGGAACACCAGGGTGTGCTTGCGGGCTTCATCGGCGTCGGTGCTGCCGTCGGCCGGGACATAGCCGAAGGCCTCGTAGCCGCGCAGCGCGGGCTCGGGGGATCCCCGGCTGAGGCCCAGCTGCAGCCGGCCGCCGCTGATCAGATCCGCCGCCGCGGCTTCCTCGGCCATGTACAGCGGATTCTCGTACCGCATGTCGATCACCGCGGTGCCCAGTTCCAGCCGGCTGGTCCGGGCGGCCAGAGCGGACAGCAGCGGGAACGGTGCGGCGAACTGCGGCGCGAAATGGTGGACCCGGAGGTAGGCGCCGTCGATGCCCAGCTCCTCGGCCGCCACCGCCACATCAATCGTCTGCAGCAGCGCGTCCCGGGCGGTGCGGACAAAAGATCCCTGCACATCCCGGTAATGTCCAAAGGACAGGAAACCGATCTTTTTCATGTTCAGCACAGCGCCGGTTTCCCAAGAGATATTCCCCCGGATGCTCCGGAGTCCCGAGCGTCCGGCGCACCGGAAGCGAGGAAGAAGCATGCATCTGACCATGGTCCCCGGCATCGGCGGCTCCAACGAAGCACACTGGCAGAGCCTGTGGCAGGGCGGTGAGCCGGACGTGTCCCGGATTTCGCCGTCGTCGTGGGACGACCCGGAGCTGGAAAACTGGATGGAAGCGCTCGACGCCGCCGCCGGGCCCCGCCGCGGCGACACCATCCTGGTGGCCCACAGCCTGGGCTGCCTGGCCGCCGCGGAATGGCTGCTGCGCCATCCCGGCGGAGCCCGCGGCGTGCTGCTGGTCGCTCCGCCGGATCCGGCCGAGCCGGAGTTTCCGGACAGCGCGGCGTCGTTCCGGAACCCGCGGCTGCAGCCGCTGCCGGTGCCCGCGCTGCTGGTCGCCAGCGAAAACGATCCGTACTGCCCGCTGCCGGCCGCGCGCGTTCTGGCCCTCGGCTGGGATGTTCCGCTGATCGACGCCGGCCCGTTCACCCACCTCAACGACGAAAGCGGCATCGGCGACTGGCCGCAGGGCCGGCACCTGCTCACCGCCTTCGCCGCGGGGCTGGGCGCCAGCGTGTTCTCCGGGTAAGAATGGGCCCATGAAACTTTCGGTACTGCCGCCCGTGGCCCCGATGCTGGCCAAAGCCGTGAGCGCCCTGCCCGAGGGGGACTACTCCTACGAGCCCAAGTGGGACGGCTTCCGCTCGATCATCTTCCGCGACGGTGAGGAGCTGGAGATCGGCAGCCGCAATGAAAAGCCGATGACCCGGTACTTTCCCGAGCTGGTGGAGGCGCTGAAGGACAATCTGCCGGAGCGCTGCGTGGTGGACGGCGAGATCATCCTGATCAGTGCTTCCGGGAAACGGCTGGACTTTGAGGTGCTGCAGCAGCGCATCCATCCGGCCGCCAGCCGGGTGAAGCTGCTCGCCGAGCAGACGCCGGCGGCATTCGCGGCCTTTGATCTGCTGGCGCTGGAGGACACCAGCTACTTGGACCGTCCCTATGCCGAACGACGCAGCGCCCTGGAACAGGCGCTGGCCGGCGCCGCGGCTCCGGTGTACCTGACCAACCGCACCACCGATCCGGCCACGGCGCGGCGCTGGTTCGGGGAGTTCGAGGGGGCCGGACTGGACGGCATCATCGCCAAGCCGCTGGGGGACGTTTATTCGCCCGGCAAGCGAGCCATGGCCAAGTTCAAGCACGAACGCACCGCTGACTGCGTCCTGGCCGGCTACCGGGTGCACAAGAGCGGGCCCGACGCGGTGGGTTCCCTGCTGCTGGGCCTCTACAACGACGACGGCGCCCTCACCAATGTGGGCGTCGCCGGAGCCTTCACCATGGCTCGGCGGCGTGAACTGTTCTCCGAACTGCAGCCGCTGATTTCCAACTCCGCCGAGCATCCCTGGACGGCGGAGAAGCAGGAAACCGGGACCCGTACGCCGCGCAACTCCGAGGGCAGCCGCTGGAGCGGAGACAAGGACCTGTCCTTCGTGCCGCTGCGGCCCGAGCGGGTGGTGGAGGTCAAGTACGACCACATGGAGGGCGAACGCTTCCGCCACACCGCCCAGTTCCTGCGCTGGCGTCCGGACCGCGCGCCGGAGTCCTGCACCTATGACCAGTTGGAGGAGCCGGTGAAGTTTGACCTGGCCGAGGTGCTGATCAGCTAGCGGCGGTGCTGATCAGCTGGCGGCTGGAACCCGGCCTTTCCTAACCGCGTCCGCGGCAGCCCCGGCCGTGCCCGTCCCTGTCGAACAGCTCCACTGTCTCCGTGATGGCTGCCAGATAACCCTCGCGGTAGCCGGCGGCAGTGGGATGCAGGCCAAACGGTTCAGTCGCAGGGACGATCCAGGAATCCGCGGAGCCGATTCCGTGACCGGTGAAGACCTCCGTGACATCCACGAACGTTCCGTCACCCACCTGCCCGGCGACCAGCGCATTCAATATGTCGGTGCCGGCGTTGAACAGGTTCTGCGCTTCAATGCTCAGTACGCCGGGGGTGGTGCCCTCGAACAGGTGCGGATAGCCGGCCACCACGAGTTCAGCCCGCGGCGCGGCCGCTTCGATGGCGGCGAAGCTCGCCTGCAGCTGGGGAACGACGGCGGCCTCCGCGTACTCCTGTGCCGCGGCAATTGCCGGGGCACAGGCGGCCGGCAGCACCGGCCCGGCGCACGCCGCCGCCACCGGGCCGAACAGCACATCGTTGCCGCTGATCGTGACCGTCACCAGATCGGTCCGGTGGTTCAGCAGATCCGCGGAAACGGCGGCGGAAATTTGCTCCGGCAGATCCACCGGACCGGCCGGCGGTGCCGGCGGCGTGGTCAGGGCGGTGGCACCGGTACAGGACTGGTTGCTGTCCAGCTCCACGCGCGGCAGGGCATCCAGCAGGGCCGGATATCCCTCGGCGGTGCGGCCGCAGGCGTCCAGCGCCGGCCCGCCGCCGACGCCCGCGGCGAAGGAGTCGCCAAACGCCACGTAGTCGACGGTCCGGTCCCGGCCGTGGCCCTTTTCGCCGTGGCCGTGGCCGTGGCCGTGGCCCTTCCCGCCGTGGTCGCCGTGGCCGTGGCCCTTGCCGTCGCCTCCGCCGGCCCAGCCGCCGCCGCGTCCGTCGGGCTGTGCCTGCTGTCCCGAGCCGCCCGCCGGGGCCGACTCTGCCGCAGTTGCCGGCGCTGCCGCGGCGCCCGGCAACAACCCGGTGAGGCTCAGTACCAGCGCGCCGATGAATCCTGCCCGGCGCAACCCGGGTGGCGGCGTGGGCGTGGGATGAAGGTTGGTCGTGGCGCTCTGGTCCAAATCGCGCATGGCAGTTCCTTTGCTGGTCCGGATGTGCGACACCAAACTAGTCCGGCGGAGGGCCCGGGCAGGAGTCCCGGAGCGCAGAAGCGGGTAAATTCCCCGTTGTTGCCGTGCTGCTTTGGCGAGCTTGCAGGGCGTGCGGCGCCAAGTGTCTCCTGCCCTGTCTGCCTGCCAAGGGCGCGGGGTTGCGGGGCGCCGCCGTACTTGCGGCGCTGTCATCAGCCCGCTCCGGCGCACGGGTTCCCACTGTATGAGCACTCGTGGGGCTGGTGGGGGCCCAGGAGGCAACACCTGCCACAGAGAGTGGGAACCAGTGCGTGCCGGGTGCGGCAGCTCAGACCCGGGCAGGGTTATTGCCCCCGACTATCGTTTCGGTTCCCGACCCCGGTCCTCCAAGGCCGCCATCGCCATCGCCGTCGCCGTCACTCCGCCGTATCGACCGAGGTGCTGTCGTTGGCCCGCTCGCGCGCACGGGTTCCACTGTTTGAGCACTCGCGGGGCTGGTGGGGCCCAGAAGGCAACACCTGCCACAGGGAGTGGGAACCTGTGCGCCAAGCACGAATTGACGGGGAGCAGTGGTGAATGCGCGGGTTTGTGCAGCGGCGGGACAGCGCACACCGCAGTGCCGTAGTTTGAAGACGTGACTGCGTGTGAGGCTGGGGCCAACGGCGGGAAAATGACTCTGATGCACCGGGAGCCACGTGCCTGACTGGCTGGATCCACAGGTGTTCCTGGCGGATCCGGCGCTGGGGCCGTGGGTTGTCCTGCTGGTGTGCGCCATCGTGTTTGCCGAAACCGGACTGCTGGTCGGTTTTTTCCTGCCCGGCGATACCCTGCTGTTCACGGCCGGGCTGCTGGTGTCCACCGGAACGGTTGACGCCAGTGTGTGGGTGCTCGGGCTGCTTATTTCAGCGTCCGCGTTCGCCGGCGACCAGCTGGGCTATTGGATTGGCAGGACGGCCGGTCCCACGGTGTTCTCCCGGCCGGAGTCGCGCATTTTCCGGCGCGAGAACGTAAACCGGGCCGAGCAGTTTTTCGCCCGTCACGGCGGCAAGGCGGTGACCCTTGCCCGGTTCGTGGGAATCGTGCGGACCTTCACTCCGGTGGTGGCCGGGGTGGCGAGGATGCGCTACCCCGTGTATGTGGCCTTCGACGCCGCCGGTGCCCTGCTCTGGGGGATGGGGCTGACGCTGCTGGGCTACCTTCTGGGGAACCGGTTCCCCTTTATCCGCGACCATCTGGACCTGCTCATCGTGGGAGTCGTCCTGCTCACCACAGCGACCATTGCGCTCACGCTGCTGCAGCAGCGCCGGTCCGGTGCCTCCGCCCCGGCCCGGTCCCGGGCCCCGAAGCCGGCCCCGAACAAGCCCGCCCGGCCCCGGGCACCGAACAAGCCGGCGCCGGAGCCGGGCGACTGAGTCGCCCGCTCCGGCGCGGTTATCAGTTCCGGCTGTCCGCGCTGATCGGCTCGGTGGCGCCGAGGGCGTCCAGCACAAACGCGTAGTCCCAGGCCCGGTCCTTCCATGCCTCGTACCGTCCGGACGCGCCGCCGTGGCCGCCGTCCATTTCGATCTTCATCACGATCGGCTCGGATCCGGTGGTCACCTCGCGCAGCTTGGCGACCCACTTGGCCGGCTCCACGTACAGCACCCGGGTGTCGTTGAAGGACGTCACCGCGGCAATGCGCGGATAGTCAACAGCCCGGATGTTCTCGTACGGGGTGTATTCCTTCATGTACCGGTATACCTCGGGATCGGTGATGGGATTGCCCCACTCCTCCCACTCCAGCGCCGACAGCGGCAGCTCCGGATCCAGAATGGTGGTCAGGGCATCCACGAAGGGCACCTGCGCCACGATGGCCTTGTACTTCTCCGGCGCCAGGTTCGCCACGGCGCCCATCAGCAGGCCGCCGGCCGAACCGCCCATGGCCGCGATCCGGGAGGGATCCGCCCAGCCCGAGGACGCAATGTAGTCGGTGGCCGCCACGAAGTCGGTGAAGGTGTTTTTCTTCTGCAGCTTCTTGCCCTGGTCGTACCAGGTGCGGCCCATCTCGCCGCCGCCGCGGATGTGCGCGACGACGAACAGGACGCCGCGGTCCAGCAGCGACAGCCGGGCGACGCTGAAGGCCGGATCCATGCTGATCTCGTAGCTGCCGTAGGCGTAGACCAGGGCCGGATTGCTGCCGTCCTGCTTCAGTTCCGCGCGGCGCAGCACTGACAGCGGTACCCGGGTGCCGTCGTCGGCCGTGGCCCACGCGCGCTCCGCCACGTACTCGGCCGCGTTGTAGCCGCCCTTGACCGGAGTCTCCTTGCGCAGCTCCAGCTCACCGGTGGCCAGCACATAGTCATAGACGCGCGGCGGCGTCAGGTAGGAGGTATAGCTGAGCCGGATGATCGGGGAATCAAACTCGGCGTTGGCCAGGTTCGCGGTGTAGAGCTCCTCGTCGAAGGCCGGCTCCACCGGATCGCCCTGCATCTCGGTGCCCAGGCCCTCCAGCGGCAGGACCTGCACCCGCTCGGTGGTGTCCTTGCGGACCGAGACGATGACGTGGGTCCTGGTGACGGCCGCGCCGTTGACGCGGACGGCGTCGTCGTGCGCCACCACCGTGTTCCAGTGCTGCTCGGCCAGCGGCAGCGCGAAGTCAGCTTCGGCCACCAACGAGAGCATGGAGTTCAGTGCATCCTTGTTGTGCGTGATCAGGTAGTGGCGCTCGCCGGCCAGGGTGACGGGCTCGGCCTCGTACAGGATGCGCTCGCTGCGCGGGATCAGGGTGCGGACCTCGCCGGCGGGATCCTCGAAGTCCAGGACGCGGTACTCGGAGTATTCGGAGTTGCTGATGCCGATCAGCAGCTGCCGGCGGTCCGCGGAGAGGTCGAAGCCGGTCCACATGGCGACGTCGTCCTCCTGGTAGATGACGACGTCGTCCTCCACCGGGGTGCCCAGCGTGTGCGCCTTGATCTGGTAGGGGCGCCAGGAATCGTCGACGACGGTGTAGAACACGCGGGTGCCGTCGGGGGAGAAGGCGAGGGAGTAAAAGACGTTGGCCACCGTGTCCGGCAGCAGCTCGCCGGTGCGCAAATCCTTGATCCGCAGGGTGAAGCGCTCGTCGCCGGCGTTGTCCTCGGAGTAGGCCAGCAGGTTCCCGTCCTCGGTCACGGCCAGCCCGCCGAGCGAGAAGAACGGCTTGCCCTCCGCCTCGGCATTGCCGTCGATCAGCAGCTGCTCGCCGGGCACCGGAACGCCGGGCTCGACGACGGGCGGGGTCCAGTCCGCGTCCAGATCCCCGGTGTCCTGCGCTGCGGTGCGGCAGTGGATGGAGTACTGCTTGCCCTCTTCGGTGCGGGAGTAGTACCACCAGCCCTTTTTGCGGGCGGGCACCGAGAGGTCGGTTTCCTCGGTGCGGTTCTTGATCTCGTCGAAGATTTCCTGCCGCAGCTTTTCCTGGTGCGCCGTGATCTCCTCCATGTAGGCGTTTTCGGCCTTCAGATGAGCCACGACGTCGGGGTTTTCCTTCTCCCGCAGCCACTCGTAGTCGTCAACGAAGGTGTCGCCGTGATGGACGCGTTCGGTGGGGACCTTTGGAGCAACGGGAGGATGGGAGGAAGTAGTCATGCCCCGAATATATCGACCCCTGTCCGGGGGACGAAGGGTCCCGCGCTGTTTATGCTGGGGGCTTACCGACGCGACCGGCAGGGGAGAACGCCATGGCAGCAGGGGAAGCGGGCAACACCGGCAGGGCTTTGGTGCTGGGCGGCGGAGGGCTGAGCGGGATCGGCTGGGAGATTGGCCTGCTGCTGGGGCTCGCGGAGCGCGGCGTGGACCTGACGGCGGCCGACGTCGTGATCGGCACCTCAGCGGGGTCGGTGGTGGGAGCCCGGCTGCGCAGCGAAGTGGCGCTGGAGGATGCCTACCGCCGGCAGCTGGAGCCGTCCGGCAGCGAAATTCCGGCGGCGCTGAACCTGCGCAGCATTGCGCTGCTGGTGGGTCCGAAGCTGCTGGGCGGATCCGACACCGCCGTCGGTCGGCGGATCGGACGGTCGGCGCTGCGGGCCCGGACCGTGGACCCGGACGTGCGCCGGGCGGTGATCGAAAAGCGGATCGGCAGCGGGGGCTGGCCGGAGCGGCCGTTGCTGATCACCGCGATTGATGCCGTCAGCGGGGAACGCCGGGTGTGGAACCGGAGCAGCGGAGTGAGCCTTGTGGACGCCGTTTCCGCCAGCTGCGCGGTGCCCACCGTGTGGCCGGCCATTCCGATCGCCGGACGGAAGTACATCGACGGCGGATCGGTGTCCTCGACCAACGCCGATCTGGCCGCCGGCGCCGCCGCTGTCGTCGCGGTGGCGCCCGTCGCGCAGGCGGTGCGCAGACGCTGGGGCATCCATGCCGAACTGGCTGCCCTGGGTTCCGGAACCCGAAGCGTGGCGCTCACCCCGGACCGCGCCGCAGCCGCAACCATGGGCCGGCACTCCCTGGATCCGGCCTGGCGGGCGGCTGCGGCCCGTGCCGGTTACGCTGCGGCGGCAGCCGAGGCCGGGCGAATCCGCGAAGTCTGGGCCTGACGCTGCGGTCAGGCTGAGATTTTCAGCGCAGCAGGAACCAGGCTGACACGGCGGCAGCGTTGAGGAACAGCAGCCAGTTGCCGAGCACGCCCAGCAGCGTATGGCCGAAGGACGAGCGCGGACGGCCGGACACCGGCTCCACCACCGGGTCGTCCGCTGACTGCTTGCTGAACTGTCCCCAGAGGGAGGTGGCCAGCAGGACGGCGCCGCCGACCAGTGCCGTCGGGGCGGCCGGCAGCACAAAGAGCACCACGTCGCCGGCCAGCAGCAAGATCGCGACCTGCAGGCCGAAAACGGCAGCGCCGGCCAGACCCGCCCGCCAGAGCGGACCGCGGAGCAGGAACCCCATGTACAGCGGCGCGCAGGCAAGCAGAAGCAGTGCGGTCAGCACGATCAGGAATCCGGGCACGGTGACGTGGACGCTGGCTTCAGCGGAACTGACTGCTGCGGCCACCGCGAAGAAGCCGAGCAGGCCGAGGCAGGTGGGAACCATCAGGGCGGCCCAGGCGGAGCGCGACATGCGGCGGCGGGGCAGGTCCAGGCTCTCGGCGTAGGAGCGCGGATCACCGAAAACCTCTGCGGGCGTGCCGCCGGCGTCGGTCAGGAATTCCTGAGCCGAGGCCACCGCATCGCCGATGGCATCGCCCGGCACGTCCAGAAGCCGCAGCTCCACCATGAAGTCGTCGAACCAGCGGCGCGTGGCCTTCTCCGGCGTCGTGTTGTCTCGGTTGTCACGGATTTCCATCGGTGCCCCCTTCCGGGATCCGGGTATGGTGTCCGGGCTGGTTCAGATAACCGTCCACGGTGGCGGCGAACCGGGCCCACAGCTCGCGCTGATCGGCCAGTTCCCGGCGTCCGGGGGCGGTGAGGGAGAAGTACTTGCGGCCCGGACCGCCGTCGCCGGCGCGCCACTGCGTGGTGACCCAGCCGGCGGCTTCGAACCGGGTCAGCAGCGGATACAGAGTGCCGCCCTTGACGGTTCCGAAACCCTGCTCCTCAAGCTCAGCGGCGATGGCGTAGCCGTAGGTGGCACCGCCGTCGAGCGCCTTCAGGACGCTCAGGCCGAGCGTTGCCCGCATCCAGTCGCTGGGCCAGGAAGTGTTCTGCATGGCTAGATACTGACATGTACTAGTTCGGCTGTCTACCTAGTTGCGACTTGTGCGGCCGGCCCCTGCGGGCCGCCAACGAATGGCTCCGTCCGGCCGGCGCGGCGGGTGATGTGCCGCGTGCCGGCGCCGGGAGTGCTGCGGCACTTGCCGCGCCAAAGTTGTCAGCGGCACAGTGGAGAGGGACGAAAACTGCGCCGGCCCGCCAGCCGGGACGCCACCGTGGATTGCGACGCTGAGGAAACTCCATGATCGACCTGAACGTCAAGGACGGCGTTGCCGAAATAGTCCTGAACGCGCCCCGCAAACTGAACGCCCTGAACGAGGCGGACCTGGCGCAGCTGTCGCAGGCGTACGACCACGCCGCCTTTCCCGGAGTGCGCGCGCTCCTGCTGCGCGGGGAGGGCCGGGTCTTTTGCGCCGGGCGGGACATTTCCGGTGTCGACCCCGCCAACGATGACGCCTACGCGTATCTGGGGGAGCGGTTGACTCCGCTGATGCAGAAGATGGCGGGGTTCCCGGCGCCCACCTTCGCCGCAGCGCACGGCGCCTGCATCGGGGCAGGACTCGGCCTGCTGGTCGCCACCGACGTGGTGTACGTGGCCGGGAATGCCAAGATCGGATCCCCGTTCGCCAATCTGGGCGCCACCCTGGATTCCGGCGGCCACTGGCTGTTCACCGAACGGCTCGGAGCCCACCGGGCGCTGGACCTGATCTACACCGGCGACCTGATGAGCGGGGCCGAAGCCGTGGCCGCCGGTCTGTTCAGCCGCACCTTTCCGGCCGATACCCTGTTGAAGCAGACCCGCGAGATCGTGGCCCGGGTGGCCCTCGGGTCCATCGGGGCCATGCGGGTTTCAAAAGCGCTGGTGGCCGAGATCCGTGACTCCCGGATCGGACTGTGGACGGCCATGGAGGAAGAAAGCCGGGCGCAGGGCGTCCTCAGCGGCACCAGGGACTATGCCGAGGGTTTCTCCGCGTTCATTGAGAAACGCAAACCCCTCTTCCAGGGCTGACCCCTGGAAGAGGATGCGGCGGCGTGGATCCGGCGCACTGCCACGGCGCAGCGCCTAGCGCCCCGCGCCTCGCGCCTCGCCGTCACCGTATTCGACAACCTGTAGAAATGCGGGAAGAATGTTCTGCAGCCGGAGCAGGACATTGTGTCCGCCCGGCCCAAGCCATATCCGGGAGGGATCATGAGCACGCGCGCCGCACGCCTGATGCGCGGCTGGGCCGCAGCACTCGTGGCCACCGCCGTGGCGGCAACCTCCCATGTCCTGGCCGGCGGCTCCATTCCGCACCCGTCCATCGTGCTGTTCTGCTTGGCGCTCTCCGCGATGGTCTCCTGCGCGCTGGCAGGCCGGTCGATGTCACTGCCGGGCACCGCCGGGGCGGTTCTGGCCAGCCAGGGGATCTTCCACCTGTTCTTCACCGTCGGCGGTGCGGGAATCCCCTCCGGCTCCCTTCCTTCCGCAGCCGCGAACCAGTCCGGTCACGCTGCCCACGCGGATCCAGGCGCCCTGGCGCAGCTGGCAGAGGCCGGACAAGCCGGAGCCGGGATGGCTGCTGCCGGACATTCCTCGGCGCTGATGTGGATCGGACACCTGCTCGCCGCAGCCGCTACCGTGGCAGCCATCCGCAATGGCGAGGCCGCCCTGCTGCGCATTCTGGAAGCCATGCGGCTGCGGATCACCGCCATCCTCCCGATTCTCCTTCCGCTGCCCCCTGGCCCGCGGATCCCCAAGCTTTCCACCCTGGTCCCGGTTGCTCCCCTCGGGAATCTCGGCGTCCCTCTGCTGGCGATGCGACATCGGGGACCGCCGACTGCTGCCGCCTCCCTCTAGGCCCGCGCAGATCCGCACGCGCCTTCCCTCCAGCAGTCGCCGGCACCACGCCGGCGCAGGAAGCAGCCATGTCTTCGTACCACCCGCTCAACCCGTTCCAGTCTTTGTCCACACAAACCCGCGGCTCCTCCGGCTCTTTGCATCCGGTGATGGTCCGCGCCCTTGTGCTCGCCGCCCTGCTGTTTGCCGGACTCAGCGCGGTGTTGGCCTCGGCCCCGCCCGCACACGCCCATGACGAGCTGGTCGGCACGGTACCCGCCGCAGGAGAGCGCCTCGACGCGGCTCCGGCGGAACTGGAACTCGCCTTCAGCTCCCCGTTGATGGACCTGGGCAACCAGATCCTGGTGCTGGACGCTGACGGTCGGAATTGGGCGGAAAGCGCCCCCGTCCTGACCCGCGAAACCCTCGTTCAGCCGCTGCCGGCAAATATGCCCAACGGAGAATACTCGGTGCGCTGGCGTGCCGTCTCCTCTGACGGGCACCCGATCACCGGAAGCTACGAGTTCCTCGTCGGCGCCGACGCCGTTGCCGGCTCCGCCGCCACTGCGCTGCCGGCCGAATCCGGCGCCGCAGCACCGGACGACGGTGCCTCGGAAGGCGCCTCGGACGGCGCCTCGGAGGGCGCGGAAACCGCTGAGACCGCCGACAGCACCGAGGCATCCGACGACGGCGGACTTCCCGCCTGGCTGGTTCCCGGAATCCTTGGCGGAGTGACCGGCCTGGTCATTCTGGCCGTGTACTCAGTCGTGTCCCGCAGGCGGGCGCGGAGCGGGAACGAGTAACCGCCAGCCGCCGGGCCCGGAGCCGGGCCCGGAGCCGGGCCCGGAGCCGGGCCCGGAGCCGGGCCCGGGGCCGGCGGGAAATCCGGGGTTGTCTCACCGGCCGGCCCAGACTAGGTTGGAAGCTGATGATCAGCATGCTGATGATTCGCCGCCAGGTTCCGTTGGCGGCGGTCGGCACGGATAGATGGAGGCAGACATGGCGGACAGCTATGATCCGAACAATGACCCGGCCAATCCCGACAAGCCCAAGGACGCCGGGAAAAACCTGCAGGACAACGCCCGGGAAGGCTCCGGCAACGCCGCGTCCAGCACCGAAAAGGGCGAGCATGCCAATCCTGATCCCGCGGCCGGCAACATCACCGGCCTCGAGCCCGGCGGCGGCGTTCCTCCGGGGGAGACCCCTCCCGCGGAAGACCAGATGAGCATGGACCAGGGGCACGACGAAGACTGACAGTCCCCGGCACGACGACGGCGGCGCCCCGCACCCGGAATCATTCCGGTGCGGGGCGCCGCTTTTTTGTGTTCGCCGACCTTTGACCGGCCGGTTCCGCAACATTGCGTTCCGGCATGCTCCGCCGGCGTGGCCGCGATAGGTTGGAGGAAACAGCAGCTCACGGACCCAAAGGACGAACCAATGACCGACGCAACCGGGCAGAAAACCGCAACGTGGCGGGAGGTGGCTCCGCGGGTACTCGTGCGCACCAACCCAGGGTTCGGCATGAACACCGGCCTGGTCATCGGCGACGAGCGCGCCCTGATCATCGACACCGGCGCCGGCCCGCGGCAGGGAGCGGCCATTCTGGAGGCCGTCCGGGAACACACCGATCTTCCGTTGACGGTTGTGAACACACACGCTCACTTCGATCACTGCTTCGGCAACGCCATCCTTGCGGCCAGCGGCGTCGAGGACATTTGGGCCACCAGCAGCTGCGCCGCCGCCATCAGCGAGCACGGTGACTCCCAGCGCTCCGCCGTCGCCGCCCTGGAACCGGAGATGGCCGCCGGCAGCGGTGCCCACACCGCCATCCTGGCGCCCAACCGGCTGGTGGACGGCGCTCCGGTGGACCTGGACCTTGGCGGCATATCCGTCACGCTGTTCCATCTGGGCCGCGGCCACACAGACCATGACCTGCTGGTGGGCGCCGGAGACGTCCTGTTCACCGGAGACCTGGTGGAAGAGGGCGCCGACCCGTCCTTTGAAGATTCCTTTCCCAAGGAATGGATCCGCACGCTGGGCAAAATGGCTGCCCTCGACGATCTGTACAGCCTGTTCGTGCCCGGCCACGGCGCTCCGGTGACCGTGGACTTTGTGACGACGCAGATGAACAAGATGCGTGCCGCCGTCACCGTCACCCGCAGCGCCATGGAGCAGGCCTCCACCGACATGACCAAGGCCATCCCCATCCTGCCGTACGGCCCGGAACAGTCCCGATCCCTGCTGATGCGGCTGCGGACCCTGGCCCGCTGGAAATGGCTCAAGTGATCGGAAATTCTGCAACCAGCCGGAAATTCCTCAAAGAGTAAGAGCGATACTCTGAATCGGTGCCTGCCGATTCCTTCAGCCTCAAGACCATAGCCGTCCCGGCATTCGGGCCCACCCTGCTGTATGGCCTGGCCACCGGCGCCATTCTGCCGGTCATCGCGCTGACCGCGCGGGACCTGGGCGCCACTGTGGCGCTGGCGGCACTGGTGATTACGCTGACCGGCATCGGATCCCTGCTGACCAACGTTCCGGCCACGGTGCTCACCACCCGGTTCGGGGAGAAGTGGGCGCTGGTCATCGCGGCGCTGTGGTGCGCCGCCGCCATGGCCACCGCAGCCCTGGCCCCGGTGCTCTGGCTCTTTGCCCTGGCCGTGTTCATGGTGGGCATGGCCGGGTCGGTGTTCGGCCTGGCGCGGCAGAGCTATCTGACCGAGGCCGTTCCGATCCACTACCGGGCCCGGGCGCTGTCCACGCTGGGCGGGGTGAACCGGATCGGCGTTTTCGCCGGGCCCTTCGCCGCCGCCGGCGCCATCCACATCGCCGGAACGCCCGGCGCCTACTGGGTGGGCGCCGCGGCGGCACTGCTGGCGGCCATCATCAGCCTGCAGGTCCCCGAACTCCGTGTCCCGGCAGACAGGATGCGGCACACCGCCGGCGGAAACCCTGCGGTGCCGGCGCCGCAGGCGCCGACGGTTCGCTCCGTCCTGGCCAGCCATGGCCGGGTGTTCCGGACCCTGGGTCTCGGCATCCTGCTGATCGCAGCGGTGCGGGCCTCGCGGCAGGCAGTGATTCCGCTCTGGGCCCAGCACATCGGCCTGGATCCCACGCAGACCGCTCTCATCTACGGGCTGTCCGGCGCGATCGACATGCTGATCTTCTATCCGGCGGGCAAGGTCATGGACCTGAAGGGCCGGCGCTGGGTGGCCGTGCCCTGCATGCTGACCATGGCGGCCGGACTGGCGCTGATGCCGCTGACGAGCGACGGCACGGGTTTGCTGCTGGTGTCCCTGATCCTGGGCTTCGGCAACGGAATCGGGTCCGGCATCGTGATGACGCTGGGCGCTGACTTCTCCCCGTCGCCGGGGCGCCCGCAGTTCCTGGGCATCTGGCGGCTGCTCGCCGACAGCGGCACCATGGCCGGGCCGGCGCTGCTCTCCGCGGTGACCGCCCTGGTCTCCCTCTCGGCCGGCATCGGTGCCACAGCGGTGCTGGGCGTGCTGGGTGCGGCGGCGTTGTGGCGGTGGGTGCCCAAGGGGCGGCCGGGCTACGGGCCGGTCAGCGGGCCCGAGGGTAAACCCGCCGGGCCGGTCAGCGGGTCCGATCTCCCGCCTGCATAGAGAACAGCCAGCAGGCCAGTGCGCTGAGCACGTACCCCACCCCGATGATCAGGCTCAACCCGGACCAGAAGTACAGCAGCATGGACTCGCTGCTGCCCAGCACCGTTGCTCCGCTGGTGGCATACAGGTAGGAGCCGACGGCAACCAGCAGCGCGAGCAGCCCCGGAATCGAGCAGAGCGCGGCGAACACCGGAACGCTGCCCCGGCCCTTCCCTCCGGCGGGCCAGTAGTTCCAGTCAGGCGTGGTCCGCAGCAGCACCAGCCCGCCGATCAGCGTCCAGGTGCCCACCACCAGGAAGGAGGCGACGACGTCGGCCGGGCGGTGCCACAGGTTGATGAACGTCGCCGCTCCGGCGAGCACCGCGTAGCTGCCGCCGAATGCCGCCACCGCCGGACGCCAGCGCGGAGATGCGAGCAGGAACACCACAGCGGCAGCGGAGGCCGCCAGGGTGGTGTGGCCCGAGGGCAGCGAATTGAAGTCCAGGGTGATGACGCCGCGGTCCGGGCGGTCGAAAAAGAACCGTTTGAGCAGTTGGCTGCTGATGTTGGCCGCAGCGAACGTGCTCAGCGCGACCACCGCAGGGGCCAGCCGCCGTCGGCGCACCGTGGTCACCAGCACGACCGCGCCGGCAATGAACACCGACAGCAGCGGCAGGCTGTCGAGGAATTCCAGGACCGGAACCCGGCTGCCGGGCATCACCAGCTCGGCTTCGCGCCAGGCTGATTCATCCGCGAGCTGGCCGGTGGTGGTGCGGACAAACGCCCAGTAGGTCACCGCGACAGCGGCCGCGCACAGCAGGGCACCGAACAGGAACACAGCAGCGTTGTGGGCAGGGCGGCGCTGGATCGGAGCACGGCTGTTCAGGAGATTGCGGGTATTCATCGCCTACTAGTCTGCCATTGGATCTTGGCACTTGGCTGAACGACCGCCGCGACCGGCCTTATGCGGCGGCGTGCACTGGCCGGGACTAGGCTGGCTGGGTGGCTATCCCTGATATTCCCCCGGTGACCGGGTTCCGTCCGGATCTCTCCGTCCTGCTCTCCGAGGCCCGCGTCGTCTCGGTGCCCATGCGGGTGGAGTTCCGCGGCATCCTGCACCGCGAGGTCCTGCTGCTGCCCGGCCCGGCCGGCTGGGGCGAGTTCTCCCCGTTCCCCGAGTACGACGACGACGAGGCCGCGCCCTGGCTTGCCGCCGCCCTGGAGGCGGCGGGGGAGGGGTACCCCGAGCCCGTCCGCACCACGGTGCCGGTCAACGGCACCGTGCCCGCCGTCGGCGTGGCCCAGGTCGAAGGCATCCTTTCCCGCTTCGGCGCGGTGTCAGCCGTGAAGGTGAAAGTGGCCCAGCGCGGCCAGACCGTCGCCGAGGACCTGGCCCGGGTGGCCGAGGTCCGCCGGTTGCTGCCCGACGCCGGGATCCGCGTGGATGCCAACGGCGGCTGGGACGTGCCCACCGCCGTCGCCGCCCTGGAAGCCCTGGCCGAGGCCGGGCTGGAATACGCCGAGCAGCCGGTGCCGGACATCGCCGGGCTGCGCGCGGTCCGGGAAGAACTCGCCCGCCGCGGCATTCCGGTCCTGATTGCCGCTGATGAGAGCGTGCGCAAGGAAACCGACCCGCTGCGGGTGGCGCGCGAGGACGCCGCGGATTTGATCGTGGTCAAGGTGGCGCCGCTGGGCGGAGTGCGCCGGGCCCTGGCCATCGTGGCCGCGGCCGGCCTGCCCGCCGTCGTCAGCTCGGCGCTGGATACCTCGGTGGGGATCCGTGCCGGCGTGGCGTTGGCCGCGTCGCTGCCCGAGCTGCCGTACGCCTGCGGGCTGGGCACGCTGTCGCTGATGACCGGCGACGTGACGGAGGAATCGCTGCTGCCCGACGGCGGAGCACTGGCGGTGCGCGAAGTGCCCGTGTCGGAGGAGCTGCTGGAGCGCTATGCCGCCGATGAAGACGTGACCCGATGGTGGCTGGACCGGCTGGCGCGGGTGTACGCGCAGCTGCCTGCGGTTCCGGGGGCTTCTGGCCTTCCCGGCGCCGCGCAGCAGTAGTTCGCCGCGGTTTCCCTGCCACTTTGGGATTCTGCTGCCGTTTTGGGATTCTGCTGCCCCTGCGGCGGGGGCGGCGCAAACCACAAAAGGCGCGGTTTTAGCGGTTCCCCCTCCCTGTTGGGCTTCCGGCCGCCGTGTGGGTATCCGCCTCCCACTGCGCAGTGGCAGCAGAATCCCAAAACGGTCGATTTTTCCCAGAAGGGAGGATTTCGGCTCGTCAGGTAGCGCGTTTGGTAGCCTCGCACCTACGAGAGCAGGTCCACGGCCGATCACGGGGGCGCAGAACCATGCAAGTGTTGCAGCTAAGTGTCATCGTTCTTATCGGGCTGAGCCTGGGCGTTGCGAGCAGCCCGGCGCGCATCCCGGACATGAAATGGATTCCCTGGCTGGGCTCTGCCGTCCTGACAGCCTGGAGCTATGCGGCCCTTCTGATTCTCTGGGAGATTTCCCTGGTCGAAGCCCTTCTCTTTCTGGTCGCCGTCTTTGGGGGATCGGTCCTTTGCGGAGGCAGGCTGTGGCAGCAACTTGGCCTGGAACCCGGACTTTCATACTGGGCATGGGTGAAGCGCGACTTCGTCCACACGCGGTACCTGCGCCGCCTATACCGGACCTCCAACGCGGGTCGTTAGCACGAGTTGGACGCGCGGCGGCCGGGCAGCGTTTCGCCCCTTTCGTTTTGACACAAAAGTACCGCGGCGCAACGATGGGGATTTCCACACAGGGAGGCAAATCGTGAAATATGCACTTTCCTTGGCGGTTTTGTTCCTTGCCGCCGGTGGCCTGGCCGCTTGGATCGTTGCGGACAATCTTCTGCTGGGTCTGGGAATGACGGCGCTGGCGCTGGTGCTGTGGGCCGGCGCGCCCAGCGTCCTTGGACGGGTGGGATCCGAAGCCGCCTCAGCCGGAGGAATCGATCCGCGGCAAGTTCGGGAATACCGTTCCAGCCATCCCGGCGCAACGATCGCTGACGGCATCCGCGCTACCGACCCGAGCCGCTGACAAGCTCAAGCGGCAGGACTGCTCAGAAGGCCCGCTCGGCGACGTTCACCCGGGTCGCGGAATCCAGGGCAGCCTTGACCCGGTCGGCCGGTGTCGGAGCGGGAACGGAGGACATCAGCTCCTGGTCGGGGGTGCTCTGATCCGCGAGATAGATGCGTGTGTAGCCTGCGGACTCAGGCTCAAACTTCCAGGAGTCGGCCAGCGTTCCGGCGTCCAGCGTGTCAAAGCCCAGCAGGTCAATGAGCGCGGCGGCTTCGGCCTTCAGGCGGGCATCGTCGGAGGCGATGGGCAGGGTGGTGCGATCCGGAGCACCGCTGGGGCGGGCCAGCAGGGGAATGTGATGCGCCAGGATGTTGCCGAACGCCTTGACGTAGCGCGCGCCGCCGAGCAGTTCCTGCACCAGTTCGCTCGTCGTTTTGCTTCCGTTGTCGAGCTCCGCGATGCGGCCGTCGCGGGAGGGGTAATAGTTGCTCGTATCCAGGACAATCTTGCCCTGCAGCAGTCCGGCCGGCAGATCCTCGACGGCGGCCAGCGGAATCGAAAGCACCACCGCATCACCAAGGCTGGCTGCCTCTTCGACAGTGCCGGCCTTCGCCAGCGGTCCGAGTTCGGCAACGAGCCCCTGCAGCGAGTCGACGCCGCGCGAGTTCGCGATGACCACGTTCATCCCCGCTGCAACGGCGAGCCGGGCAATTGCCGATCCGATGTTTCCGCTTCCGATGATTCCAAGCGTTGGCATTTCTCTTCCCTTCAACAAATGTTCAGTGGTCCGGGCGGTGCGCCGTGCCGGCGCGCGGCTCCCTTGGGTCAAACCTCCCGTTCCCCTGCAGAATTCCCTGCGGGGAGTCGTGCCGGAACGGACTCCCTGCCTGACATGTTCATCCGGCGTTCAACAATCATCCTTCTGCACGTCGCCTGGCACTGCGAGCGTGGGCAGCGACACAACCGCCGGAGGAAGGCCCGAACCCTTGTCGAACCTGTTGAACCCCGAACCCGCTGCCGCACCGACTGCCGCGCCGAATGCCGCACAACACCCCGCCCCAAACCCCGCACCGGCCAGCCCCGCCCCGCGGAAAAGGCTGCTGCCGATGCTGGGACACACCCGCGGCAAGCGCAGCGCGGTCACCTGCGCCCTGAAGTGCGACAACGCCTGCAGCAAAGCCGTGTGCAACACCTCCGCCAACAGCTACTTCCGGGACATCGTGTCGGCGGAGTTCTCCCGGCGCACCGCTTTGGGCGCCGGTGCGGCCGGGGTGCTGGGCGCGGCCGTGCTGGCCCTGAGCGGTCCGACGCCGACGGCGGCAGCGGCAGCGCCGTCGTCGGGCCGCGGAGCCAAGACCGCACGCCTGGGTTTTACGCCCATCGCTCCGGTGGACGCCGCGGTGGACAGCTTCGACGTCCCCGCGGGCTATGACTGGGAACCGCTGCTCCGCTGGGGTGATCCGCTGTTTGCGGATTCGCCGGAGTTCAGTTTCGGCGCGCAGAACGCCGCCGCGCAGGCCCGCCAGTTCGGCTACAACAATGACTATCTGGAAATCCTGCGCCAGCCGAACGGCAAAAAGGGCCTGCTCGTCTGCAACCACGAGTACGTGAACCCGGAAATCATGTTTCCGGCGGCTCCGGCCTCGGCCGCGGAGGAAGCGGAGCGGCGCAACATCTTCCGCAGCGCCGTCGGCATGTCAGTGGTGGAACTGGAACGCGGCTCGCGTGGCACGCCCTGGTCCTACGTCCGCGGCGCCCGGCTGAACCGCCGCATCACCCTGGACACCGTCTTCGAACTCACCGGACCGGCGGCCGGCTCCGACCTGCTGAAAACCGCAGCCGATCCGCAGGGCCGGTACGTGTCCGGCACGCTGGGCAACTGCGCCGGCGGCAGCACCCCGTGGGGCACGGTGCTCTCCGGCGAGGAAAACTTTAACGGCTTCTTCCGCACCGAGGGCAGCAGCGCGGAGGACAAGCGGTACGGGCTGGGCAGCCAGCCCACGGCGATGGGCTGGGAAAAGGAAGACCCGCGGTTTGACGCCCGCAGCCCGGAAACCCGGAACGAGCCCAACCGGTTCGGCTACATCGTGGAACTGGACCCGGAGGACCCGGCGTCGGTGCCGCGCAAGCACACCAGCCTGGGCCGGTTCAAGCACGAGGGCGCCAACGTCATCATCGCCCGCAACGGCAAGGCCGTGGCATACTCCGGCGACGACGAGCGCTTCGACTACCTCTACAAGTTCGTCTCCAAGAACAAGTACCGGAAGAACGACAAGCGCCACAACATGACGCTGCTGAGCGAAGGCGACCTGTATGTTGCCCGGTTCGCCGGCAACTCGCCGGCGGCCGAAATCGACGGCACGGGAGCCGTTCCGTCCGACGGCGGATTCGACGGGCGAGGCACCTGGCTGCCCCTTGTGGTGCGCGGCAAGTCGACGGTTGCCGGCATGAGCGTGGAGGAAGTGCTCGTCTACACCCGGCTGGCCGCTGACAAGGCCGGTGCCACCAAGATGGACCGCTGTGAAGACGTGGAGCCCAATCCCGCCACCGGGCGCGTCTATGTGGCCTGCACCAACAACTCCAACCGCGGTGTGGACGCGACGGCGCCCGCCGACGAGGCCAACCCGCGGCGGGAAAACCGCGACGGACACATCGTGGAAATCATGGAGGCCCGCGACGACGCAACGGCCACCGACTTCCGCTGGAACCTGCTGATGCTCTGCGGGGATCCGGCCCAGGGCGGCGCCACCTATTTCAGCGGCTATCCCCGGGACAAGGTCAGCCCCATTTCCTGCCCGGACAACCTGGCCTTCGATTCCGCCGGCAACCTCTGGATCTCCACCGACGGGGCGCCGTCGGGCATCGGCTACAACGACGGACTGTTCAAGGTCGGGCTTGCGGGGCGGGAACGCGGGAAGGTGGAACAGTTCCTGTCGGTCCCGCGCGACGGCGAAACCTGCGGGCCGGTGATCCACGATGAGGAATCCATGGTGTTCGTGGCCGTGCAGCACCCCGGGGAGGACGGCAGCTACGGCGCGCACACCTCCTACTTTCCGGATTACGTGCCCGACGGCGGGGCGCCGGCCCGCGGCGAAGTCCGGGCTCCGCGCCCGGCGGTGGTGCAGGTCTTCAGCCAGGACACCAATCCGGGGCGGCCGGGTCACAAGGGACGCGGCGGAAAGGGGCGCGGCGGAAAGGGCCGCGGTTAGGCCCGGCGCCGGACAAACCCGGAACGCCGGAGGGGCGGTGTGCCTTCGTCCCTCCGGCGCATAGGGTGTGGAGATGATTCCTCCTCCTACGGCCCGGCTCCGGTTCCGTGAAATGACCGCAGCGGACCTCGGGAACATGGCAGCGCTCCTTGGCGATCCCGCCGTCATGACCTACTACCCGGCGCCCAAGACCCGGGACGAAGCCCTGGGATGGATCGCCTGGAACGAGAAGAACTACACGGAACACGGCCACGGCCTGTGGATCGTGGAGAGCCTCGCCGGAACCTTCCTGGGTGACTGCGGCCTGACCTGGCAGGATGTCAACGGCCGGACGGAACTGGAGGTTGGCTACCATATGCGCGTCGACGTTCAAGGGCGGGGCTACGCCACGGAAGCGGCTGCGGCGTGCCGGGACCATGCCCGAGACGAGCTGCGGGTCCAAGAGCTGGTTGCCATCATTCATCCCGATAACGCCGCCTCCCGGCGCGTTGCCGAAAAAATCGGCCTCCGGGACGTGGAAGACGCCCTCCGTGCCGACGGCCGGCGGAAGGTGCTGGGAATCAGCTTCGGATAGGTTTCTCCCATGCCCACCTTTGACTCAGTGATCTTCGATGGCACGCTGGTGCACGATCCGCCGCTTCGTGAACGGGTCGCCGTCGCCGGCGCCAGGCTGGGCCGGCCGGAGTCGCCGGTCGAGAACCTGGTCCGGGGATAAGCCATGACCCCCGGCAACTACTACGCCACTCCCGAACTCGCGGCCGCCTACGACGCCGACAGCGAGGGCCGCCGCGACCTGGACTTCTACCTGGACCTGGCCGCCGGGCTGGGCGCAGCACGGATTGCCGACATCGGGGCCGGAACGGGTCTGCTGTGCAGCCTGCTGGCCGGCGAAGGGCACGAGGTAGTCGGCGTCGAGCCGGAACGCACCATGCTCTCCGTGGCGGAACGCCAGGAACATGGCGCCTCCGTTTCGTGGCTGCACGGAACGGCCGAAAAGCTGCCGGCAGATTGGGCGGACCTTGTCCTGATGACGGGCCACGTTGCCCAGTACTTCCTGGACGACGGGGCGTGGGCAGCAGGGGCGGCCCAGGCCGCGCGGGCCCTGAGGCCCGGCGGCCGCCTGGCTTTTGAAGTGCGCAATCCCGCGGCGGAAGCCTGGCGGAACTGGCAGACGGCGGGCAGCCGCCGCACCGCCCGGGGGACGGTCCGCACGGAAGTCCACCGTGACGGCGACCTGATAATCCACGTCGATTGCTGGGCCCAGGGCGCCCGCACCTGGACCACAACGGAAACCCTGAGGTTCCCCTCCCGGAAAGACATTCTGAGGGGGCTGGACTCGGCAGGGCTGACGGTGGACCGGACTTGGGGCGATTGGGACCGCAGTCCGGTAAACCCGAAGTCGCCGGAATGGATCTTCCTGACCCACCCGGTCTAGCCGCACCCCGCCGGTCTACACTGGGCACCCTCACCGTGACCCGCCGAGCCCGAGGAGCGCCCCATGCCCGACTACGGCCGCACACTGCTCTTCGGCGCCTTCCTCACCCCGGCCGCCGCGCCGCCGCACCGGGCCGTGGAGCTGACCGTAGCGGCCGAGGCTGCGGGACTGGATCTGGCCAGCTTCCAGGACCACCCGTACCAGCCGCGGTTCCTGGATACCTGGACCCTGCTCTCCTATGCCGCGGCCCGCACCGAGCGGATCATGCTGGCCACCAACGTGCTGAACCTGCCGCTCCGCCAGCCGGTGCTCGTGGCCCGCAGTGCGGCCAGCCTGGATCTGCTCAGCGGCGGCCGGTTCGAGCTCGGACTCGGCGCCGGAGCGTTCTGGGACGCGATCGTGGCGGTCGGCGGGCAGCGGCTGGAACCGGGCGAAGCGGTCACCGGGTTGGCGGAGGCGATCCGGATCATCCGCGGCGTCTGGGAGGCGTCGGACCGCAGTCCGCTGCGGGTGGACGGGCGCGTGCATCACGTCAACGGTGCCAAGCGCGGTCCGGCTCCGGCGCACGACGTCGGCATCTGGCTCGGTGCCTACAAGCCGCGCATGCTCCGGCTCACCGGGGAAACGGCTGACGGGTGGGTGCCCACGCTGGGATATCTGCCCGGCGGGCCGGCCGATCTGGCAGCGCTAAACGCCCGGATCGACGACGCCGCCACCGCAGCGGGCCGCGATCCCGCCGTCGTGCGCCGGCTGCTGAACTTCAGCGGCAGCTTCTCCGCTGCCGGCGGTGGATTGCTGCGGGGGCCGCCGGGCCAGTGGGCGCAGGAGCTGGCGCAGATCGCCCTGGAGCACGGCATTTCCGGCTTTCTTCTCGCCACCGACAACACCGAGGACCTGGACCGCTTCGGGCAGGAGGTGGCGCCGGAGGTTCGGGAGCTGGTTGCCGCTGCGCGGGGCGGGCTCCGAGTCGGAAAGTGAGCAGTCCAGTCAGGGGCCGACGAACTCTCCCGTGTAGGAATCAACCGTTCCTGCCTGGATGCCTTCGCACTGGGAAACCCCGCCGGGTGTCACGGGCACGTAGTTGAGGCAAAAAGCCTCGTAATAGGGCATTCCCTGCTGCCACGCGTTGTAGGCCTCGGCATGGGTGGCGAAGCGGAATCTGGTGGGACTTTCCTGCCAGGCGTTGCCGCCGTAATCCATCGGCACGTCGGGATAGTCCGGCGGCATGTAGGTTTGGGGATTCTTGTAGAAGTAACACATCTGCGTGTCTCCGGAGGTGAAGAATGTGTCCCGGTCGCAGTACTCATCCATGGAAATTTTCCCGTTGAGGACCGCGTACATGGCCTCTTCTGGCGTCATCTCCAGAGCCGACTTGGAGCGGTCGGAGGTGGGAGCCGGTGGGGTGCTTGGAGGTGGCGCAGTACTAGGGGCGGGGCTGGGCGCATCGGTTGAGGTTGGGCCCGGCGCCGATGAAGCCGTTGAATCAGGTGCTTCGGCTGTCCCATTGGGGTTGGTGGTACAGGCCGCCAGGCTGATACAGACAGCGGCTGCGGCGGCAGTCAATTTTGCGGTGGGTTTCATGACGATTCCTTCGTCAGAGGATAAGCCGGTACCCGTTTAAGGCTCGCCCTGTGTCACCTCCGGAAACAAGGCCTCGCCGAAACCCGTGCATCCGTGCCGACCGACCTGCCGTCGCGGCACCGCCAGCGGAAGCCTTCCCGCTCAGGCGAGCGAGAGGAAGAGCTTCTCCAGGTCCTTTTTGTCCATGCTGCCGTCCTTCTGGGTGAGGCACTGCTCCAGGCCCGTGGCGATGATGGCGAAACCGGCCCGGTCGAGCGCCTTCGAGACGGCGGCCAACTGCGTGACGATGTCCTTGCAGTCCTGGCCCTCCTCCAGCATCCGGGTGACAGCGGTCAGCTGGCCCTGCGCGCGCTTGAGCCGGTTGATCACCGGGGTGAGTTCGGTGGGATCGAGTTGCACGGACGTCTCCAAACGTAGGGTTCTTGCTCCCAAGGCTATACCCCACCCGGTGTTTTGACTACCCCCGGGGGTATCCGACATACTCGGTGGGGTATCCACCCAACGCCTTGTCCCGAGAGGACTCCCATGACTTCCGCTTTCCCCTCAGCTTCCGCACCGGCCGTTTCTCCGATCGATCCGCAGACCCTGCTCGACTGGCAGCAGGAGCCCGGCGACGTCGTCGTCCTCGATGTCCGCTCGGCCGCCGAGTTTGAATCCGTGCACATTGCAGGCTCCTACAACGTGCCGCTGCCGCTGCTCTCGGAGGACACGGCGGACTTCGCCGCACGACTCAGCGGCCGCATCGTGCTGGCCTGCCAGTCCGGCGTACGCGCCGAGCAGGCCCGGCAGCACCTGGCCGCCGCAGGCATCAGCACCGCCACCGTCCTTGCCGGGGGAGTGCCCGGATTCGCGGCAGCAGGCGGCGACGTCGTCCGCGGCAAGGCACGCTGGGACATGGAACGCCAGGTCCGGCTCGCTGCCGGCTCCCTCGTGCTCGTGGGCGTGCTCGGCGGCCGGTTCGTCACGCCCAAGCTCCGGTTGCTCGCCGGCGGCATCGGCACCGGCCTGACCTTCTCGGCCGCCACCAACACCTGCGCCATGGGCAAGGCCCTCTCGGTCATGCCGTGGAACAAGGCCGCCGCCGAGCCGACCCGCGCGGAAGCCGTCGCGCAGCTGCCCCAGTCATGACCTCCACGCTGATCATGGTGCTCGCCCTGTCGGTCCTGATCGGGTTGTCGCTGGGTGTACTCGGCGGCGGCGGGTCGATCCTGACCGTGCCGATCCTGGTCTACGTGGCCGGATTCGACGCCAAGGAGGCGATCGCCGCCTCACTGTTCGTCGTCGGCGTGACATCGGCGGTCAGCGTGGTCAGCCATGCCCGCAGCGGCCGGGTGATGTGGCGCACCGGGCTGCTGTTCGGCGCCGCCGGCATGGTCGGCGCCTTCGTCGGCGGGCTGCTGGGCGGCCGGATTCCCGGCGAGATCCTGATGATCGCCTTCGCGCTGATGATGGTTGCCACCTCGGTGGCCATGCTCCGCGGCCGGAAGAAGAAACCCGCCGCCCGCGGCTTCGACGACGACGGCGGCACCACCCCGGGCGACGGCGCCGGCCGGCGCGCCGAACTGCCGCTGGGGCGCGTGCTGCTGGACGGCGCCGTCGTCGGCCTGGTCACCGGCCTGGTCGGAGCCGGCGGCGGATTCCTCGTGGTTCCCGCCCTGGCCCTGCTCGGCGGACTGCCGATGTCAGTGGCTGTCGGCACCTCGCTGGTGGTCATCAGCATGAAGTCCTTCGCCGGCCTCGCCGGCTATCTCACCACGGTCCAGCTCGACTGGCCACTGATCCTGGCCGTGACGGCAGCGGCCATTGTCGGCTCCCTCATCGGCGCCAAACTCTCCGGCCGGATCCCCGAAGCGGCACTGCGCAAGGCGTTCGGCTGGTTTGTCCTGGGCATGGGCGCCTTCGTGCTCCTGCAGCAGGCGCCGGCGGATTTCCGCTGGATCCTTGCAGCCGCAGTGGCCGCGCTGGTGGCCGTCGCAGCAGCGGTTTGCTGGCTGTGCGTCCCGGCATGTCCGCTGCGTCGCAAACTTTTCCATCCTTAAAGGGAGACCCCCATGCTTATTGAACGCATTTATGACGAAGACCTGGCGCAGGCCAGCTACCTGATCGGCTGCCAGCGCAAGGGCGAGGCCATCGTCGTCGACGCCCGCCGCGACATCGCCGGCTACCAGGCGCTGGCCGCCGCCAACGGCATGAAAATCACTGCCGTCACCGAAACTCATATCCACGCCGATTTCCTTTCCGGCACCCGCGAACTGGCCGCGGCCACGGGCGCGGCCATCTATGTCTCCGGAGAGGGCGGCCCGGACTGGCAGTACGACTTCGACGGCGAACGCCTGCACGACGGCGACACCATCACGCTGGGCAATATTCGCGTTCAGGCCCTGCACACTCCCGGGCACACCCCGGAGCACCTCTCCTTCCTGGTTACCGACGGGGCGTTCAGCAACGAGGCCGGCTACCTGCTTTCCGGCGACTTTGTCTTCTCCGGCGATCTGGGCCGCCCGGATCTGCTGGACGAGGCAGCCGGCGGCGTCGACACCCGCTTTGAAGGCGCGAAGCAGCTGTTCGCCAGCCTGCGGGACAAGTTCCTGACCCTGCCCGACTTTGTCCAGGTGCACCCCGGGCACGGTGCCGGCAGCGCCTGCGGCAAGGCCCTCGGCGCCATCCCGTCCACCACTGTCGGGTACGAGCGCCGCTTCGCCTGGTGGGGTCCGTATCTGGCGGCCAATGACGAGCAGGGCTTCATCGGCGAACTGCTTGACGGCCAGCCCGACGCACACGCCTACTTCGGCCGGATGAAGCGCGAAAACCGCCACGGCCCGGCGATTCTGGGCGACCGCGCGCCGCTGCGCGAACTTCCGCCGGCCGACGTCGTCACCGGACTGGCCGCCGGAACGGTCACCTTCGTGGACACCCGGTCCCACGCCCAGGTCCACGACGGCACTGTGGCCGGCGCCCTGAACATCCCCGCCGGCAAGTCGGTGGCCAGCTTCGGCGCCTGGGCGGTGAATCCGGAAACGGATTCCAATCCCTTGGTGCTGCTCGCCGCGGACCGGGCCGCCGCGCAGGAGATGGCCGATCATCTGGTCCGCGTCGGCATCGACAAGGTGGCCGGCTACGTCACCGGCATCGAGGGCCTGCCCGCCTTCACCCCGCCGCTGATCCGGCCCGCCGAGCTCGCCGGGTTCAATGCCGCGCTGGTGCTGGATGTCCGCAATCGCACCGAGCACTCCGCCGGGCACATTCCGGGCTCCCGCCAGCTCAGCGGCGGCCGCGTCATGTGGCATTTGGATGAGCTGCCGGAATCCGGAACCATCGTGACCTACTGCCAAAGCGGACTCCGCAATTCAGTGGCCGCCAGTGCGCTGCGCCGTGCCGGGTACGACGTCGTCGAACTGGACGGCAGCTACGCCGCCTGGGCTGCCGAAATGGAGGACGCTGCGGCCAGCTAACGCTTCCGCTGCTTCGTCTGCATTCCTCTTATGAGCACTCCGCCGGTGTTCATCTCCGGCGCCGGAGCCCTGATCGCGGCTCAGCAAGGCTGACCCGGCGTCCGGTGCCCCGCCGGGAAAAATAGGTCCGGCCCGTGCTGAACACAGCTGCGAAAACTCGAAAGTCCCCCAACTTTCGCAATGTTCAGCGCGGGCCGGCGTTCCTGCGCTACATGATCGGAACATGTTCCAAACTACACTGGAGTGTGAAGCCGGACAAATTGGGGATTGCCGTGGATGAGCAGGTACGCGAAACAGCGAGAGCGGCGTTCAAGCGTCTTCAATTGCCCGCGCGCATAACTCTCGAGTCTTTGGTGGGGCACGTGGAGAAGATCCGCCGGCGCCGAATCGTGATTATCGAGAGTGAAAAGCTGACCGGCAAGAAAATCTGCGGCCTGTGGATTCCGCGGGAACACGTTGACGTGGTTTATCACGCCGTCACCAATGGAATTCTGCACCGCCAGCAGCTGATCCTCCACGAACTTTCACACATGATTCTGCGCCATGACGAATCCGCCGATGCCACCTGGCAGGGGATCAGGGTCTTTCAGGAGTTGTCGGGCGAGGTGGTGGCCAAGGCCCTGGCACGGGGCGATTTCCGCTCCGAGCTGGAGGTTGCCGCGGAACATCTGGCCGATCTCCTGGCGGCGGCACTCCGGGAATCCGATTCCGAAATTTTTAGGTATGAGGCGTACTTCGAATGATGAACCTTCTCGTCGCGGCCTTCATGTGGCTGCTGGTGCTGACGCTTTCGCTGCGCGCCCGTTCCCGCCCCGACAACACGATGCTCAAGGCCGCTGTGGTTATCGCGGCCTCGTTGACGACCAACATCGACGGCTTCTATCTGTGGGCAGCGGAGCGGTGGCCCTGGCCAAATGCCCTGGACCTGGCTTCCAATGTCCTGCTGATCGTGGGTGTCTACTATTTGTCGCGGGCTATCATCGCCGGGGCCAGGACCCGCGATGCCGACTGGAACAGGGGAGGGCTGCGGGCCTCGGGGGCCGCCCTGGTCACAATCACCGTGATGATCGTGAGCTTTGCGTTCATCGACAATCCCGAGCCCTCGACCAAGTTCATGCTGGACTACGGGGACCAGCCTGCCGCCGGCCTCTACTCGGCGATCCAGTACCTCTACATTTTCGCCGTCATGTCGGCAACGCTCGTTACCTGCGTTCGGAATGTGCCGCAGATGCGGCGGAAGCGCTTCCGGGTGGGCTTCCGAATGATTGGCTGGGGATGCGGCGTCGGTCTGCTTCTTTGCCTGTCCGTCATTGTCATGGACGTGACGCACGTGGCGGGGCAGGAAGGCATCATGCGGGGCGTCGGTGCCGTCTATGACGTGCTGTATCCGCTGACCGTCGTGCTGTTGTCCGCAGGCCTGGCGGTTCCGCCGCTGGGACGGATCCTGAGTGACGCCAGGATCCGGCGGCAAATCGGGGCCGTGGAGCCGCAGGTCACGGCGCTCTGGCTGGCCACCGTCGCCAAAACCCCCGCGGTCAGCCTGGTGGGAACCACCGCCCCGACCCTCAATGCCGGTCCTCAAAACACGCGGGAGGCCACCGACAGCCTTCATCGTCTGGTGATCGAAATCCACGACTGGATCAACGTCAACGGAGACTCCGCTGCGGGGCTTTCTCCGGCGGCGCTGGCCGCGCTGAAACAGGCGGAAGCTCTGTGCCTGCGGCAGAGAAAGGCGCTCTGATGGCCAGGGTCGGCCCGGCACTCGGCGTCGGCGTCGTCGTCGCTGCCCTGCCGGCGTTGGCCGGTCTGGCGCTCCGTGCCAAGGCAACTGATGCCGGCCGGAGTAAAAGACTGGTGCCGATTCGCGGGCACGGACGGTCCGCGGGGCGGGACTATCTGGAGTTCGATCCTGAGGGCTTCGCCTCCCATCCGGGGCGGTTGAGCATGCGCGCGGCGACCGGAGGCGAGCTGTTGGTTCTGAGCCCGGCCACTGCGGGGGACCCGCTGCGGCGGACCGTCGAGCGGGGCGACGCCGCCCGCGTCATCGCTGAGGGAGAGGGCCAGCTCAGCGGCCATCTGGGTGAGACCCCGGCCGATTTCGGTTTTCGCTACGAGGACGTGACCATCCAGGAGCTGCCGGCCTGGGTGATCCCCGCGCCCGAACCGACCGACGGCCCGCGAGACGCCGGGGACAGCGGAAACGCCGGCACTGGAGACGCCGGAACCGCCGGGGTGTGGGTCATTCACGTTCACGGGCTGGGGAGCTCGCGGAGCCAGTGCCTGCGCGGGGTGGAAGCCTTCGCCGGGTTGGGCTGCACATCGCTGCTGCCGTCCTACCGAACGTCGCTGGATGTCTCACCGGAACCGGGCCGCAGCCATCTCGGCGTCAGCGAGTGGAGGGACATCGAAGCGGCGAGGCGCTACGCATTGGCCCGCGGCGCGCGTCGGATTCTGTTTGTCGGGTGGTCATTGGGAGCCTCCATCGTGCTCCGCACCGTATCGCACGCGCGGGACGGCAGCACAGCCGGAGTCGTCCTGGTGTCGCCGGCACTGGATTGGCCGGCGATCCTTTCCGCCCAGCTGCAGCGCAACGGCGTTCCCAAGGTCCTCGCCAAATGGCTGCCGCACACCGTCAACCTGGTCCGCCGCAAAGGCGACCCCGTGATCCGGTGGAAAGAGATGCCCGGCACATCCATGCAAAATCATCCAGATATCCCTACTATGATTTTTCATGGCACTGATGACAATTCCGTGCCGGTCGAGCTCTCCCGAAGATTTGTGGCCAGGCAGAATCGCCCTGTTCAGTTGGTTGAGTTTGAAGGTGCCCATCACACCTTGGAGTGGAATGCCGCTCCGCAGTTGTGGAACCAGTCTGTTCGCACTTGGTGCCGTTCCCTTGGCCTGAACGCAAATGAAGACTTTATCGATCACATTTCGGAGGCGAAATAGTCCATGGCCGCTGAAAGCGCTGCCCAGCGCAACCTGAAAGAATCCCAGATCCTCGCCCGCAAGATCGATCTGCTGCTGGACGTGGTGGTGACGACCGAGGGAAAGCCCTACGAGTTTCAGGACATTCAGTCGGCCCTGGCCGAAAAGGGCGTAAAGCTCTCACGCACCCGCTGGCATCATATGAAGACCGGAGACGCGACGGTCCGGCAGCCGCCGGAAGTGGTGATCGCCCTGGCTGAGTTCTTCCAGGTGAATCCGGATTACCTGCTCAACTCCGACGGCGAAGTGCCGGAGCGGATCCAGCACGAGCTGGAACTGCTGGCATCCATGCGCCGGGCGAAGGTCAAGGAATTCGCCACCCGGACGCTAGCCGATGTGGACAACGAAACGCTGGATGCCATCGCCGCCCTCTTGGACGATTCACAGAAGTACTAAGCAGCGGACGACGGTGAAGCCTTCATGAGGGTGGCAGGTATTGCTCGGTCCTAGGCGCTCGGCAGGGTGAGGATCTCAGCGCCGTCGTCGGTGATGGCGATCGTGTGCTCGCTGTGGGCGGTCCGGCAGCCGGTGGCGCTTCGGAGCGTCCAGCCGTCCGCGTCGGTGATGAGCTCGTCGGTGTCCGCCATGACCCACGGTTCCAGTGCGAGCAGCAGCCCGGGGCGCAGCTTGTAGCCGCGGCCGGGCCGTCCGGTATTGGGGACGTGCGGGTCCTGATGCATCGTTGAGCCGATGCCGTGGCCGCCGAATTCGGTGTTGACCGGATATCCCGCCTCGGTGAGGACCGAGCCGATGGCAGCTGAGATGTCGCCGATCCGGGCGCCGGGCCGGGCAGCGGCGATCCCCGCGGCCAATGCGCGTTCGGTGGCCTTGATCATCGCGACGCTCTTCGAAGGTTTCGAGTCTCCAACGATGAAGCTGATCGCGGAATCTGCCGCAACTCCGCCTTTGGCGACGGCCAGGTCGAGGGTCAGCAGGTCGCCGTCGGCCAGCGGATAATTATGCGGCAGTCCGTGGAGGACGGCGTCGTTTACGGCAGTGCAGATGTAGTGGCCGAACGGACCGCGTCCGAAGGACGGCGCGTAGTCGACGTAGCAGGACTGCGCTCCCGCCTCGAGGATCATGTCCTTGACCCACCGATCGATGTCCAGAAGGTTTGTACCGACGGTGCTGCGGCTCTTCACCGTCTGCAGAATGTCGGCAACCAGGGTGCCCGTCACCCTCGCCCGGTCTATTTCGGTGGGGCTCATGATCTCGATCATGCGGCGCCTTTCTTTCGGGTAACCAACAAAGTAACCAATAACTATCCCGGCCATTCTCCACCATCGCCGCGATAGCCGATGTCCTTGGCCTCTCACTCGACGCGGTGTGGGTCGAGATCAACAGGCCCGAGTCAGTGGGGGCGCGGGCGGATGCCGGTGGCAGTGCGCGGGAACCGCTCGCATCCCAGGCGTAACTAGGTCCGCATCCGGGGCGCGAACCCGAGGGCAGCTGCCGCACTCACGCCCGCGGCAATAATGAATGCCGGGCCAAAGCCCAGTGCTTCGATGAGCTCGCCGGTCAGTGTTGACCCCACTGATTGGCCCAGGACGAGGCTGGTGAACAGGACCGAGGTCCCGGCGGCACCGCTGGGCGAAACCAGTGTTGCCCAGATAATGAGCACCGATGTTGCCGCCGTATAGGCAAGGCCGAAAAGCGCCGATGCGCCGAAGCTGAGAAGGGCACTCTGCGGCGCCACCGCGAAGGTGCCGGTGGCGGCGGCGAGGGCCAGCACTGTCACCCGCCAGCTGGCTCCAATGGTGCGACGAGCGAGCCAGGGCGCCGTCAGCACTGCAGCGGCTCCGCCAAAACCCAGGGCTATCCACGCCATAGCCGATGTTCCTGAGGACAAGCCGCCCTGCTGTTCAAGAAGTGTCCGGCCATGCACCCAAATGGCGGCGGAGCCCACCCCCGCGGCGAAGGCGGCGGCGATCGGGCGCCGGAGCGGCCTCAATCCTCCTTTTGAACGCTGCGGCGCGGAATCACCGTCGGAGCTGCCCGAAACGGCGTCGGCTCCGGAGGTGTCCGCCCGCAGCACAGCGATCATCGCCGCCAGCGTGAGCACGGCGATCAGCCCCCAGGCCAAACGCCAGGAGGTTCCGAAAGCCAGGGCGAGCGTTCCCGCCGCCACCACCCCGAACCCGGTTCCCGAGTTCACCACCGACTGGAACCGCTTCTGGTCCTCCGCCCTGATGTTGCGCTGGACCAGTTCCACGAGGGCGGGCGAGGCGAAGCCGGCTCCCAGGCCCGCAAGCAGAACGGCGACGACGAAGAAGGGCGTGGCGTGCGCGGCGGCGATGCCTGCACTGCCGAGGGCCGCCGTCGTGCCGGCCAACAGTGTCATGAGCCGCGGATGGCCGGGGGAGTACCGGGCGGCGGCGAGCGCTGACACGCAGTACAACACCGAAGTTCCCGAGGCCAGCAGGCCGCCGACGGAGGGCGTCAGGGCAAAGGTTGCCGAAAAGGCGGGAAGGAAGAGTCCGTATCCGAGCCTGGCCAGGCCGTAGGTTGCGGCGATGAGGGCGACGGCGCCCACCGCGAACAGCGGGCCCGCTTGCCGTCGCTGAGGCTGTAACGTGCGTTTCATTGAAACGAACGTTATAGCCTTGGGGGATGGATGTACAACTGAGTGCCCGTGAACGCCTTCTGGATGCGGCGGACGATCTTGCCTTCACCCAGGGGGTGGCGGCAACTCCGGTGGATGAAATTCTCAGGCGGGCGAACGTAGCTCCGGCCACTTTGTACTCGCATTTCGGGAACAAGGAAGGGCTTATTGTTCAGGCCCTGCAGCGCCGGCTGACCCGCTGGGACGAGGCGTGGCAGCAGGAAATCAGCGAGGCTCCGACGGCGGAGGGGAAACTTGTCGCGGTGCTGCCGGCCATCAAACGCTACCGGGCAGGCGCCAGCGCCGCACGGTGGTGCGCTTTCCTCGGCGTCGCGGCGGAATCAGCGCATCCGGGACACGCACTCCAGGAAACACTGTCCAGCGACACGCAGCTGCTGACCGCCCGGCTGCACGAGCTGGCCATTCCCGTGGTCGGGCACGACCGCGCTGCCGGCCTGGCCGGGCAGCTGGTCCTGATCTTCACCGGGGTGCTCGGCATGATCCTTCGCGGAACGGACACGGAGGCCGCCGTCGACATGGGGCTGCGGACCGCGGCTGCGGCAATCGGGGCTGCGGCCGGCCGGAACGGCTAGGGCAAGTCGCCCCGGCGGTGTGTCCGCCATGACTTTCGTCCGCGGGGAACGGCGAGCGCGAGAATGACGCTCATGACCGCGCCTGTGGCACCGAGCAACAAGGCGTAGCGGAATCCGCCGGAGGTCGGATCTCCGGTGCCCGAGGCGCTGGCCGAGTGGGCAAGCACGCCGGCAACGATCGCCGACGCGGTCGCCGTGCCGAGGGCGCGGACAAGTGTGTTGAGCCCGTTTGCGGCGGCTGTTTCGGTCACTGGGACGGCCTGCATGATGAGTGTCGGCATCGCGGCGTAACCGAGCCCGATGCCGACGCCGACCACCGCCATGACGAGGCCGACTGTCCAGTCCGTGGTCGGTGCGAGCAAGGCGATGAGGTAGGCCGCGGTCAGCACCACGCTCCCGACGACCAGGAGAGGCTGAGGCCCGAGACGGTCGATGATGCCGCCGGCAATCGGCGACATGGCGAGCATGGCGAGTCCGGAGGGCATCAGGATGAGACCGGCCGCGAGCAGCGGGAGTCCGAGACCACCCGAGGCGGCAGGAAGCGTGAGGATCTGCGGAAAAGCGATACTCGGAACGAACATTGCAAAGCCCATTGCCGCGGATGCAATGTTCGTCATGAGAACGGGGCGTTGAAGGCTCACCCGCACATCTACGAGCGGATCGGACCTGCGCCACTGGTGCCAGGTCCAGGCACCCAAGAAGAATGCGGCAGCACCGGCGCAGCCGAGGGCCCACGGAGAGGTCCATCCCCATACGTTGCCCTGCGACAGAAAAAGCAGCAGGGCGGTCAGCCAGGCGGCAAGTCCCGCCGCTCCGACGACGTCCACGCGGCCGCCTTTTCCAGGTTGGCTCTGCGGCAGGAACAGGGCACAGAGGGTAAGGGTCACGGCGCCCAAGGCGGTAGACACGATGAACAGCAGATGCCAGTCGCCCACTGAGGTGATGAAGGCTGCCACGGGCAACCCGACGGCGGATCCCACGCCCATGGTGGCGCTGACCAGTGCGATCGCTGATCCCAGCCGAGCGGCGGGAACGGTGTCGCGCAGGAGGGCAATGCCGATCGGGATCACGCCCATGCCCATGCCCTGAAGCGCCCGCCCCAGGATCATCGGCACGATGCTGAAGGAGAATGCGCACAACAGGGATCCGGCCACGAGCAGGCTGAGCAACGTGAGGATGATTCGGCGCTTACCAAACATGTCACCCAGCCGGCCCGAGATGGGCGTGCAGACGCAAGAGACGAGGATCGTGATTGTAATGACCCAGGCGGTTTCGGCCCGTGACGCTCCCAGCAGTTCGGGCAGCTCCGCTTGAATCGGGATGAGGATCGAGTGCATAAACGCGCCGACCAGGCCGGCCAGACTCAGGATCCCCACAACCAGACCGGTCGGGGCCTTCCGGGGCAGGAGGGTTGTTGCAGTCCCGTCCTCGCCCCTCGCTCGACGCCCGCGCCAGAGCTCGGCTCGAGAGGGCGCTGTTCGAGTCTGGTTCACGGGATCTTTATATCACGGAACAATAATTTGGTTCATGAAGTTAATGAACCTGGCCCCCGGTGGAGAGAGGCTTCGCGTGGTCTCTTGTGGGCCGCCGTCGGGCTTGTTAGCATCCGCACCCGAACAAACTTTTGTCGCTCGGAACAAAGCTTTGCTCTGAACAGCAAGCCCGGCCTTTCCGGTCGGGCCATTTTGTGTCCCTCAATGGCGAAGGAATTCAAATGAGCACGCTCGATTCCACCGCGGGAGTCCCGATGTCCGGGCCGCGCCGCACCCCAACCGATGGATGGACAAAGAGCATGGTCTTGACGACCTTGCTGCTTGCCCTCACCCTGGAAGCGGTCGCCATTGGCGCGATCATGATCTCGGTCGCCCTACCGAGCATTCTCCAGGAGTTCCCTACCGACCAGGGCGGCTGGCTGCCTTCGGCCTACTATCTGGCCGGTGCCGTTGCCGCACCGCTGCTCGGAAAGTGCGCCGATCTCTATGGCAAGAAGCGCGTGCTCCTGATCACGATGGCCATCTCGGGCCTCGGCACGGTCATCTGTGTGCTGGCTCCGACGTTCGGCGTTCTCATCCTGGGCCGCGTGTTCCAAGGCGTGATCCTCGCGACGCTGTCGCTGACCTACTCGCTCATCCGCGACATCTTTCCGCCCAAGCCTGCAGCTTTCGCGGCCAGCCTGACGGTCACCGGCATGGGATTCTTCAGTATCCTCACTCCGATCCTCATCGGCTGGCTCATCGCCCAGTTCGGCTGGCGGGGCATGTTCATGTTCGACGTCGTCTGGACGTTCGGCATGCTGCTGCTCGTGGCGCTCTTTGTTCCTGAATCCCAGCTGCGCAAGAACGCGCGCCCCGACGTTATCGGAGCCTTTCTCCTCGCCTTTGGCGTCGCCGGCATGCTCATCTACGTGAGCGTCGGCCGCAGCTACGGCTGGGGATCCTCACTCGCGCTGTCCTTCCTCATCGGGGGTGCGGTCCTGTTCGCCGCTGCGCTTTTCCGCTCACGCCGCGTCGAGGAACCGATCATCAACGTCAGCCTGTTCGCACGTCGGGCAGTCATCTTCGCCGCTGTCCTCGGTGGTGTTGGTTATGCCATGTCGGCCACGATCGGCCAGCTCATCCCGTTGCTCGCGCTCACCCAGCGCGACGACGGCGTCACCTATGGTCTTGGCATCACAACCGTCCAGTACGCACAGATCGAAACCCCCAAGGCGCTCATGGCCGCCCTTGCCGGCCTCGTTCTCGGATGGCTAGTTGCCCGTGGTCGATCGCCCCGCATGTTCATGGTGCTCGGCATCATGCTGTGGGGGTGTGCCGCGATTCTGCTGGCCACGATCAACGACACTCAGGGCCTGCTCACGATCGGTGCCCTCGTTGCCGGCCTGGCCGGCGGTATGGTCAACGCGTCGCTGCCCAACGTCGTCATCCAGGCGTCGCCTGCGGGCGACCAAGCCTCTGTCGCCGGCACCGTGCAACTGGTGCAGACAGGCCTGGGCGCCATCGCCCCGGTCGTCATGTTCACGCTGATGGCGCCGTACATCGGGCAAACCCCGGCGGGCGGCATCGTCTACGGCGAACAGGGATTCCACACCTGGCTGTACGGATCCGCGGGACTGATCGTGATCCTCCTCGTGCTTGCGGGCACCGTGTTGCGTCCGCGCCCCGGTGAGGTGCAGACGCTCGAACAGCAGGCGGCGACAGCGGCAGCGGTGAAGGCTGAATCCGACCAGCGGCTCGTCGGAGACCGCGACTAGGGGACTAGGGCAAGTCGACCCGGCGGTGCGCAAAGTCCAAAACGCAGGTGCCGCGGGCGGCTTCCACCCGAGCCCAGCCTCCGATCGGAAGCGTGAACATCGGGCTGGTGTGTCCAAAGTCGAGGTTCGCCACCACGGGTTTGCCGGCCAGCACCGGGAACTTCGCGATGAGTGCCTCCAGCTGCTCGCGGGTGATCTCCGAAGCCTGCTGAAACCTGCCGATGGCCAGAGCAGCGATCTGCTCGGCGCCGGGCTGCTGCAGCAGGCTGGCCAGCTGGCGTGCGAACTCGTGCACGTCCGCACCGGAGTCTTCCTCCGCGAAGACCACGGAGCCGGCCAGCTCGGGCATCAGCCCGGTGCCGGCCAGCAGGTTGAACGTGCACAGGTTGCCGCCGATCACCACCCCGGCGGCCTCACCCTCCCGGAGCACCCAGGGACCGTCCGCGTCCCGCACCGTCCGTGCGTCCTGGTCCATGAACCACAGGTCGTCGGTATACGTTTCCGAGGGCTCGATGCTCCAGCGCTCGCCGCCGGTGGCCGCGCTGAACCATGAACCCGTGGGCTCGAAATGGTCGCGCATTCCGAAAGAGGACCAGTGCGGGCCAACATAGGTCAACAGTCCGGTCTTGGCGTGGACGGCGTTCGCCAGCACCGTGAAGTCGGAGTAACCGCAGAATACCTTCGGATTCGCCGCGATCAGTTCCCAGTCCAGATAGGGCAACAGCTCGTTGGCGTTGAAGCCGCCGATCACGCTGAGGATGCCGTTCACCTGGGGATCGGCAAAGGCAGCGTGCAGGTCAGCGACGCGCGATGCGATGGGAGCACTGAGGAAATCGTCGTGCGCCTCGATGTGGACGCCGAACTCCAGGGCAAAGCCCAACTGCTCCATCCGCTGATTGATCCACGCGGTGTTGTCGTACTCCATCACGAAGGTTCGTGAGCAGCTCGGGGCAATTGCCCGCAGCGTGTCCCCGGCCTTCAGCCGGGCGGGAACGATGGTCTGCCGGGTCGAGGATTCTGTCATGCCCCCAACCTAGCGCCCTTGTACGGCAGACCGTGGAAGCGGGACCGCGGGGCGCCCCGGGGGGCCCAACGGGGCGGGGCCCCCCACCGAGGGCCCCGACAA